>NZ_JAJJND010000049.1 GCF_029759835.1 Acetobacter sp. AN02 | reverse complement strand
ATGATCAGCATCCTGTGAATCACATTTTTAGCCCAATGGGTACCCCGTGAGTCTGATCAAGAAACGGTTGGTATTATCTGCATTTTTGTGCAGCCATGAATTGACAGCCTGTTGAAATGGATGATTCCCCGTCTCTTTTTTTAATTTTAATGGTATTCGTTAAAAATGTTGGACTTAAATTATTTTCATCTTGAAAACTTCTTGAGAAATTTACAGTATAAATCTCAAATAATGATTTTGTATTTCCATGTTACTCTTGAATAATATCAAAAAATATATTCAGATTTATAATATTATGACTCCCCGGAGCGTCCAGACCTTCGGTTTTATCTCTCGTTATACCAGGCGCAAGTTCAACAGACAGCCGGGTTTCATCGTCCGGCCAGTCAGATCTTATGCTGCTGACAAGATCTGACAGTTCTTTGTCATCAATGCGCCTGATGAGCAGATGAAAATCCGACATATAATCTCCAGACATATACGCAGCTGAAATCTGTGGTCTGCAAACAACATAACAATAATTAAAACAGGCCGCATACGGAATGATATGAACCGGAACGCTCCGTTACGCGAATTCTTCAAAAATCTCCGGAACATGACAGCGGGTAACAAAATGGCGGCCTCGTATCGTGCGCAGTCTATGTACCCGCCCGCCATACCTCTTCATAGACCTGCTTCCTGAACATTCCATACAATAGAAGGAAATCTGCCCCCTCACCCGGCCCGCAAAAGCTGCAGCGCATAACCCCGAACATCCGAAGGCCACTCTGCCATCTTCCCGGAAAACGTCGCATCATCCCCGGCAAACAGCGCCCGGATCACCTCCTCATAACCAGGCAGATCCCCGGCCAGAGCCGTCAGGAACCGATAGCACCGCTCACGCGCCGCATGCACCTCCGCAAGCCCGTCATCCGCCTTGCGCGCCTGATCAATCAGACGCCGCAAGGTCTGCGAAGCCCCACCCTGCTGCTGTGCAAGCCACTCCCAGTGCCGCGGAAGCAGTGTCACCTCACGCGCCGTCACCCCCAGCTTCGGACGGCCACGCCCCTGCGCCTCGCCGCCACCCGGACGCGCCCGCACAGCCGCGGCAAACGCCGCAGCCTCCCCCTGACTGGTCAGCCGCTCGATGATCGCAGCGGTACTTCCCCTCAGATCAAGATCAACCACGGCTCCGGTCGCGTCATCAAACACGAGAACAGCCCCCCCGCCGGTATCGCTGCGCACGGCACCCCGCACGGCAAGAGCAACATCAACCAGAGGTCCGCAGACCAGCTTTCCCGTCCCGGCAAACGCCGTACAGGACTTTGAAAGATATTCAGACATACGAATTTTATACGGGTTAAATTTATTTTTGTAAATAATACCCGGATAAAATAAATTTTCTTTCCCGTAAGTCTCAGCCCATGCAATCCAGCAGATCAGGCTGCCGGGATTCAGCACCGGCAAACCCCGAAACCGTCACCCCCACAAGACGCACCCCCGCAGGCGGCGGCAGCAGACCCCGCAAAAGCCTCTCCGCCGCATCCATAAGCGCCTCACGTGACCGGACCGGCGCAGAAAACGACTGACTCCGCGTCGTGATCCTGAAATCCGCCCATTTCACCTTCACAGTCACCGTCCGGCCAAATCTCTGCGCCGTCTCACACCAGCCCCAGACCTCATCCGCCATCTCCGCAAGCCCTGCCCTGATCCGGTCCTCATCAAGATAATCCTCAGGAAATGTCGTTTCAGAACCCGATGATTTCCTGACCCGCTCAGAACGGACCGGACGATTGTCAACGCCCCGCGCCACGTCATAATACCAGAGCCCCGCCTTCCCGAAGACAAGACGCAGCTCCTCACGCGCCCGCCTCCTCAGATCCGCTCCGGTAAAAATCCCGAGCTCATGCATCCGCGCAGCCGTGGAACGACCAACGCCATGCAGCTTCCCCACAGGAAGAGACCCGATAAATCCGGCGCCTTCATCAGGCATGATCGCAAACTGACCGTCCGGCTTCCTCATCCCCGAAGCCAGCTTGGCAAGCAGCTTGTTATAGGACACCCCGGCAGAAGCCGTCAGACCGGTCTGCTCAAGGATACGCGCCCGGATCAGCTTCGCCATACGCCAGGCCGTCGATACGCCCGCCTTATTCTCTGTCACATCAAGATAGGCCTCATCCAGCGACAGAGGCTCGATAACATCACTGAAATCCAAGAAAATATTATGTATCTGCCGGGATACAGACCGATAGACCTGAAACCTCGGCCTCACGAAAATCAGCTCCGGACAGCGCTTCAGAGCCGTCACGGAAGGAAGCGCCGACCTTACGCCGGAGACCCGTGCCTCATAACTCGCAGCCGCAACAACCCCCCTGGCCCCCGCAGACCCCACCGCCACAGGCCGGCCACGCAGTTCAGGACAATCACGCTGCTCGACGGACGCATAAAACGCATCCATGTCGACATGTATGATTTTTCTTTCCATCACCACGCATCATATAAAAGAACTAAAAGAGAACAAAACATAATTTTTTATAAAAAATAAATATCCTCCATGTTTTTTGACAGATAAGGCACGTTTCTCTATAGCACAGCAGGGCCAGCAGACATCGTTTGTAACCCATCGGCGCGGTTTACCGGACGGCAGTTCCGGGACATTCTTCCGCGCATCCGACGCCCGAAGAAGGACCTGCCCTTGATATTGCTTCAGCCCGGACAGCTCTGGATTCCCGCCAACCCGGAAATCCTTCCCAGACGGATAACCGAACTTCTGGATGACAGCGTCCATTACGAGGAAACCTCCGCCAGCCGGGATGCGGTATCGACCGGTGCCATACAGACCTCCAGAGCGACATTCCGCCGCTGGCTCAGAATGCAGGATGCCTCCCTGGACCGGACGGGCCAGGAAGACGTTCCGGTCTCGCCGATTGCAGAACTCGCCAAACGTATCTCGACACTCCGGCGTACAATGGGCATGACACAGCAGCAGCTGGCGGATGCCCTTAATATTTCCCGTGCTGCCGTGACTTTCATGGAAACCGGACGGACCAGCAGCGCCCGCAGGCACATCCCCCGCCTTGCGGAAATCTTTCAGGTTCCTGCAGATGTTTTCCTGACAGGCATGGCCGAGAAGGAAATTCCGGCCACCCTTTCACCTGACGAAAACGATCTGATGCTGCTCTATCGCAGCCTGCCGCCGGAACGCAAAGTCATGGCGCAGAAGTGGATGGAACGGCAGGCCCGCTCCACGCGCTACGGCGTGTCGTCAGTTAAGGAGGATGATGACTGAGGCAAACTGCACGGCTGCGAGGAAAGTAGATTTGAGTTTATCGCAGCGTGTTGCGATGGCACGGAACTGTTTGATTTTATTAAAGAACCGCTTGACAGGATTACGCTCCCTGTAAAGGGCAAAGTCCGTTTTCCGTTGTGTTGTTCTGTTGCTTTTTGATGGGATAACCGGAGTAATCTCCCGCTCTGTCAGCCGGTCGATCAACCGGTCTGCGTCATAGGCTCTGTCGGCCAGGAAGGCATCCGGATCAATCTTTTCCAGAAGTTGCTCTGCCTGAGTGATATCGGCATCCTGGCCCGGTGTGATGTCGATCTCCACCGGGTTGCCCAGGGCATCGCAGATGGCATGGATCTTTGTCGTCAACCCGCCTCGTGATCGTCCGATGGCCTGATCCGTCCCCCTTTTTTGAGAGCTCCGGCACTATGCTGATGCGCCCGGACAATCGTGCTGTCGATCATCATGTATTCGTTGTCGTGATCTGCCGCCAGATAGCGAAATATCCGCTCAATAACACCGCTTTCACACCAGCGGCGCAGACGCCGGTGCACGTTTTTCCAGTCTCCGAAACGTGCAGGAAGATCGCGCCATGGAATGCCTGCGCGACAGCGATACAGCACCGCCTCCACGAACAGACGGTTGTCTGCAGCAGTGCCTCCAGCATGACCCTCACGACCCGGAAGAAGGTCTTTTATCCGCTCCCACTGGTCGTCACGCAAGCCATAGCGCCGCATCTGTTTCTCCCCCTCAAAACCGGGAAAACAGTCAGCACAGGGCGACAGAAAGTACAACCCTCACGGCACATGCTCAGTGCTTAACTGACGACACGCCGTAAGGTTGAGACGGGCTCCCGAACAGAAACTCCGGGTCAGGAAAACCCGCGCTCCCGCAGTTCCGCCAGCGCAGACCCGATATCAGCCGGAGACCAGCGCGGTGCGTTATCCTTGTCGATCACGCGCGCCCGCACGCCTTCCGCAAAATCCGGACGACGCAGACATGCGCGCACCAGCTTCAGCTCCTCCATAATCGTCTCCGGTAAAGAGCGATAGCGTTTTGCACGGTTCCAGGACCATGCACTCAGCCCGACAGACCACGGGCATGCCTCCTCAAGCAGCTTCAGATCCTCCCTCATCCAGTCCGAATCCGCCTCGCGCAGCCGCCGGATGATCCCCTCAACATCCGTATCGGCATAAACCGCCGCAATCTCCAGATCATGTGCAAGCTCCGGCCCGTCCTGCCGCGAAAGAAGCGCCACCTCCGCCAGTACCCGGTCCGCAAGCATCCCGGCCAGTTCCGGCAGCTTCTCCGACGGAAGAAACACGTCGGCAAACCCCATCGTCACCGCCTCCGCACCGTGCATCCGCCCGCCCGTCATGGCCAGACGCAGCCCATGGCGCCCCGGCGCACGCGCAAGCAGCCACGAACCGCCCGCATCCGGCGTCAGACCGATCATCACCTCCGGCATCGCCAGAACCGAACGCTCGGTCACGACACGCACGGTTCCGAAAGCGCCAAGCCCGATCCCGCCGCCCATGGTGATCCCGTCCATCACCGTAACAACCGGCTTCGGAAATGCCGCAATCCGCTGCATCGTCCCGTAGGCAACGCTCATCTCATCCGCCGTCGTCTCAGGACCACGGCTCTCACGCACCTCCGACAGATGCCGGATGTCCCCGCCCGCACAGAATGCCCTGGGAGAGGAGGAATCGATCAGAACCGCCTCAACGCGCTCATCGGTCCGCCATGCGTCAAGAACGCGGTCCATCTCACGCGCCATGGAAGGACCGATGGAATTCAGCTTTTTCGGACGGTTCAGCGTCAGATGCCCGAGACGCCCCTCGCGGCGGGCAATGATGTCTGACGATCCGGTATCTGACTCTGAAGGCATGGCGTCACGAACTCCTTGAACGGATTTTTCAGCCAGTCTCAGGGAAAGACCCTCACGGACGCAACCCGTCACCCCCGCCGCGCCGGAGGTTGTGAAGCCGCAGGTCAGTCCCGCTCCGCAATGCGCGCAATGGTCGCCGTCGTGGAATGCCCCGGCCGAAGGTCCGCCAGAACCAGACGCCCCCCCGCCGCCAGAACCAGATCAGCCCCCACGACCTGATCCGGGCGATAATCCGCCCCCTTGACCAGAACGTCAGGCATCAGCTCCCGGATCAGCTCCAGCGGCGTATCCTCACCAAACCCGACCACCGCATCGACATAGCGGATCGCCGCCATCACCGCCGCACGCGAGGCCAGCATATTGACCGGCCGGGACGGCCCCTTCAGACGGCTGACGCTCTCGTCCTCATTCAGGCCGACAACCAGACGGTCACAGGCCCGCCGGGCCTCAGCCAGCAGCGCGACATGCCCCGGATGCAGGATATCGAAACAGCCATTCGTAAAGCCGACCTTCAGCCCCCGCGCCTTCCATCTCTGAACCTGTGCCAGCGCCTGAAAACGCGTGAGAAGCTGCGCCTCCTCCACCGAGGCATCCTGCGCCTCAAGCTCGTCCGTCACCTCGGAAATATCCGCCGTCGCCGTGCCCAGCTTGCCCACCACCACACCGGCAGCGGCATTCGCGATCCGCATGGCGTCCTTCATCTCCAGACCTGCGCCAAACGCCAGAGCCATCGTCGCAATAACGGTATCCCCCGCACCGGACACGTCAAAAACCTCGCGCGCCCGCGCCGGAACCGACACGACGGACCCGTCCGAAGACACCAGCATCATGCCCTTCTCAGATCGCGTCGCAAGAATGGCGGACGCCTCCGCCCGCGCCATCACCTTCCTCGCAGCCGCCTCGGCCTGCGCATCCTCACCCGTCGCCATCCCGGAGGCCGCAGCCAGCTCCTTCGCATTCGGCGTGATGCAGGTCGCCCCCAGATAATGCCGGAAATCCGGATTCTTCGGATCCGCAAACACCGCAATCCCGCGCGCCCGGCAGGCCGCAATCACATGCCGGATCACCCGCTCGTCACACACACCCTTCCCGTAATCAGACAGAATGACGACATGCACACGATCAGATTGCGCGTCGAATGCACGGCACAGCGCTTCCGCCTCCTCCGCCTGAAGCGGCAGCCGGCTCTCCTCATCCGCCCGGATCACCTGCTGATGGGAGGCGATGAACCGCGTCTTGCAGATCGTCGGCCGCTGCCCGGTCGTCACCAGACAGTCCGACACACGCGGACGGCTCCGCAGCGATTTCCGCAGCGTCTCTCCCGCCTCATCCGCCCCGGCCAGACCGATCAGAACCGCATGACCGCCCAGCGACACCACATTGCTCGCCACATTCCCCGCGCCACCGGGCATCTCCCGCTTCTGCCCCATGAGAAGAACCGGAACAGGGGCCTCGGGCGAGATGCGCTCCATATCGCCATAGAAAAAGCGATCAAGCATCACATCACCGATGCACAGGACGGTAATCGCGGAGAAATCCATATATGTCAGTCCGTTTTCCGTTCGTTATAACTGCCGAACCCGGCCACGAAATCACTCAGCCCGGTCTGGCGCGACGTCCGCAGACGAGCCGCCGTCAGCACCGCACGCGCCTCGGCAATCGCCCGGTCCAGCTCCACATTGACAATAACCTGATCAAATTCCTGCCAGTGCGAAATCTCATCCAGAGCCGCCGCCATGCGATGGCCGATCTCCGCCTCCGCATCAGAGGCCCGGCCGCGCAGCCTGCGCTCCAGCTCCTCCAGAGACGGCGGAAGCACGAACAGACCCGCCACATCGTCAGGAAGGGCGGAGCGGATCTGCCGATGCCCCTGCCAGTCAATGTCGAACACCATGTCACAGCCCGCCGCCAGGGCCTCCTCCACCGGTTTGCGGGGCGTGCCATACCCGCGCCCGAACACGACAGCCCACTCCAGAAGCTCCCCACGCTCCGCCATCTCCCGGAACTGCTCCATGGTGCGGAAGTGATAGTGAACGCCATCAACCTCCCCCGGCCGCGGTGAACGGGTCGTGACGGACACGGAGTGCCTCAGTTGCGGCTCCGCAGCCCGCAGGGCATTCGCGATCGTGGATTTCCCGGCCCCGGACGGTGCCGAGATCACCAGACAGACCCCCCGCCGGACCATACCCCCGGAAGATTTCGCCCGCGCAGGCTGCCGTTCACTCGTCATATCTCATCAGTCTCCGCCAGCACCCCCTCCGCAGGAACCTGATACAGGGGGCAGGTTAAGAATGTCTCCAGTCCGACCTGCTCTAGCAGAGCGACAGGGAACAGGACACTCTGTATGCTCTCCCCCCAACCCCGCCGGACAGGAGAGACAGGACGGATGACAGCCCCTCTGCTTGAGGATCTTTCCGCAGACGCGGTGCGCGAACCCGTACCCACCGCACTGAAAACAATGCCCATGGACCGTGTGTTCTGGAGCCATTTCTCACCCAATCTCGGACCCGGAGGATGGGTCACCGGCGCGCTCCTCGTCAGTCTCGGCCTTGATTTCCGGACCGGCGTGCTCGCCGTCCTGCTCGGGAATATCATCGGGGCCCTGCCCGTCGCCCTGGCCGCAGCAGTCGGCCCGCCGACAGGACTGACGCAGATGGAAGCCTCCCGCCGCGCCCTCGGCACAACCGGCGTGCACCCGCCCGCCTTCCTCAACTGGATCTACTGCGTCGGCTGGGATGCCGTGAACAACGTGCCCGCCGCCGCCGCGCTCATCGCCCTGGTCAGCCTCGCGGGACCGTCCCTGCCCTTCTGGCTGGCACTGGGCATCCTCGCCTCCATCCAGATGGTCGCCTCCGTCTACGGACACCACGTCGTGCAGGCGCTGCAGAAATATCTCGGCGCGGTGCTGCTGGTCGTATTCACCGTCATGGGCATCACCCTCGCGGTCAGAGGTACCAGCACACCTGCCGCACATCAGCCCGTCAGCTTCGCCACCTTCCTGCTCGCCACCGGAATCCTCGTCAGCTTCAACCTGTCCTGGGCGTCCTATTCCTCGGACTACACACGCTATCTTCCGGCAGACTCCAGCCCGTCAAAAGTCGTCGGACTGGCCCTCTCCGGACTGCTGTGCTCCGCCGTCCCGTTCCAGATTCTCGGCCTTTTCACCGCCGCCAGCATCGCCGAACCCTCACCCGTCGCGGTGATCACAAGCCTGCAGAACGCCATGCACCCGCTAGGCGCCATCGCCCTCGCCGCCATCGCCCTGTCTTCCATCACCGGCAACTCGTTCAACGACAACACGGCCAGCTACAGCCTGATCTCCGCCGGAATCCACATCCCGCGCGTCACGGCCGCCATCATCACCGCCAGCCTGGGCTACGTGCTGGCCGTGCTCGGCGCAGGCCGGTACGCCTCGCTCTATACGGATTATCTACTCGTCACAATGTACTGGATTGCCCCGTGGACCGGAATCGTGCTGGCCGACTGGTATCTCGGGGACAGGACAATAAAACCGGCCCCGCGCGTCTGGACGCACGGCGCGACGATCTTCGCCGTCACATCGGTCCTGACCATCGCCCTGTTCTCTGTCAGCAGCCTGTGGACCGGCCCGGTCGCAAAATGGCTCGGCGGGGCGGATATCGGCTATTACGTCGGATTTTTCACCGCGTTCTTCTGGTACGCCGCCGGGCTGAAAAAAGCCCGGCAGAGCTGAACCGGCCGCCTCAGGAAGAGGCTGCAGCCGCTCCATACCACGTGGCCTGGTTGCCGTTCGCAAAGTGATAGATCGTGGAGGCCGCCGTCGTATCCACACTGGTCACGTCAAACTCGTGAACGTTCAGGTTGCCCGATCCGTAAATGCTGACATTCCCGCTGGAGGACCCGTTCAGATAAAGGTCCGTACTGCCCGTGCCGAGCGTCAGCAGCAGAGACCCGCCCCCATTGGCATAAAGCGTCATCGCACCGGACCCGCCGGTAATTACATCCTGCCCCGTACCGCTCGTCGTGATCGACGCATCCCGCGCACCGGCAGAGACCGTCATGTTCCCGGTCGATTCCTCAAACTGGGACAAGGTGAGAACGCCCGACGCCGCGCTGACGGTCGCCTCGGACACCGTCACCTGGCCGGACCCCGTCAGATACAGGGTGTCGGAACCGGCAGAAGACCCCGTAAAATCTAGATCATTATTACCGTTCCAGACCGTCAGAGACCCTTTGGACGTCACCCGGTCATGTCCGGCCTCGCCGGTGTTGAACGTCAGAGTGCCCTTCTCCGCCGTAATATTCATATACTGACCCGGCCCGAACACGGCCAGGCTGCTATCCCCGGACTGCGTCAGGGACAATGTCTTCGTGCTGTTGCCAAGCACGGTCACGATGCTTTTGTCAGACGCCGTGCCGCCCGAAATCTCCAGATCAGCCCCCTGGGACTCAACCGAACCCAGAATCGCATCCAGAGCACCGGCAGCGTGATACGTCACCTTGCCATCACCGGCCCAGAGCCTGTTGGTCGCCCCCGAAACGCCCGTCACATCCCAGGAAGAGGTCTGTCCCGCACCGTTTCCGACCAGAACACCGTTCTTGCCGGTATAGGTAATGTTATCCACCCCGGCATAGACATTGACGGTCGCAAGAGAACCGGTCGTGTCGATCTTCTGCGTATGAACGCTGCCCGCCTGACCGATGACGGCCACATTATTCGCATGACCCGCCTGAACATCCGTCAGAACAAGCGCGCCGTCAGATCCGGCCACACCCGCCTCACGCGCATTCATCACGATCATGTTGCCCGTGGTCCCGGTCACGTTGGAATAGACCGTGCCCGCACCGGCCCATATCTCCGTATTGTCCGAGGAATTGACCGTAATCTTCCCCGTCACATCCGCGGAATTGGCACTGATGAGCGCATCGCGACCGGTGTAATTCAGGCTGGTTCCGCCATTGACCCGAATCACCAGCTTTCCGTACAGGGAAAGATTGGCAATCGACTGCGTGGTCGAGGAAGACGCCACAAGATTGACGGAAACCGTCGCGTTCTGGGCAATATCCTTGAGCATCAAGGTCTCACTGGACGGATTGTTCCCCGACTCACCCATATTGACCGTATCACCATCCGCGGCATACAGACCGAGTATCCCGGAGCCGGTATTGATCGTGCTGTTCCCGGAGCTGATCACCGTCGCATTTGCACCCGAGACCGTACCCGTCATGGACGTTCCGTCCGCATTCGCTGCAACCGGCTTGTTAAGATAGATCGTCGCGCCGGACGAACGGATGGTAAGGGTTTCCAGACCCGAATAGACGGCCTGACCGGCTGTAGCCGTGATTGTCACATCGCTGGTGTCCCCCGCCGTTCCCGGCGCCGCCACCCAGGTCTTGGTGTCAGAATGAAAGACATTCTGCTCCGTGCCCGAAACCTTCAGCGTCTGCGTCAGGCTCGTGCTCTCGCCGGAGGCCGTGCTCAGCAGCACCGTAAAGGACGCCGTCGTCGTGATGCCTTCCAGAATCGTGCCCGAACTCGTCCAGGTCAGATCCGCCAGCGCCTTCTGCACGGCCGAAGCCGTCCCTCTGAACGTCACGCTCTTCCCGTCGGAAGAGACCGTGCCGCTGC
Organism: Acetobacter sp. AN02; assembly: GCF_029759835.1. Taxonomy (GTDB): domain Bacteria; phylum Pseudomonadota; class Alphaproteobacteria; order Acetobacterales; family Acetobacteraceae; genus Acetobacter. The sequence continues at coordinate 8,107 of NZ_JAJJND010000049.1, read as the reverse complement.
CCGTATTGCCAAACGATCCGGCCTGCCCCGAAACCTCGGTAAAGACAGCCGTGACGACGGAAGCGGACTCCGCACCCGTCAGCGTGACACCCGCAGCAGGGGCAACGGCCTTGCCGCCGTCAGCGGACAGGGAAGACTGGAAACCAGACAGAGACAGACCGGATGCAGCGTCAGACATTCGAATTTCCCAGCGGAAGTCGCAGATTTTTACGGTGATATCTAAATAACACGAAATGCAACTAATTTATAGACACGTTCTCATAATCCAAAGATTCGTCACACTCAGCCTTCGTTCCCCAAACGCAATGTATTGCTCTTCCCGCCGATTGTTGCAAAATACCCCGACCTGCTCTGCCCTCATCGCGACGAAAAGGACACTCATGACAGCTCCCGCCCCGAGGAATCCCGAACCGGACCACGCCCCGGCCACGTCCGAAGAGGGATACCACAAGGCACTGGGCAACCGTCAGCTCCAGATGATCGCCATCGGCGGCGCCATCGGAACCGGCCTCTTCCTCGGTGCCGGATCCCGGCTGCAGTCCGCAGGCCCCTCGCTCGCGATCGTCTATCTCGTCTGCGGCGTCTTCAGCTTCCTCATCCTCCGCGCCCTCGGCGAACTGGCCATGTACCGCCCGAGCAGCGGCAGTTTCGTGTCCTACACGCGCGAGTTCCTGGGAGACAAGGCCTCCTATGTCGCCGGATGGATGTCCTTCCTGAACTGGTCCATGACGGGCATCATGGATATCACCGCCGTCGCGCTCTACATGCACTACTGGCCGGTCTTCGCACCCGTGCCGCAATGGGTCTTCGCCCTGATCGCCCTGTGCATTGTCGCGCTCATGAACATCATCAGCGTGAAATATTTCGGAGAAATGGAGTTCTGGTTCTCCCTCATCAAGATCGCAGCCCTCGTGCTCTTTCTCGTCATCGGAACCGCCATCCTCTCCCTCCGCTATCCCGTGGACGGACACACCACCGGACTGCACCTCATTACGGAAAACGGCGGGATCTTCCCGCATGGCATGCTCGCCGCCCTCATCCTGATTCAGGGCGTGGTCTTCGCCTATTCAGGTATTGAGCTGATCGGCACCGCCGCCGGAGAGGCCCGCAACCCACGCGAGGTCCTCCCCCGCGCCATCAACTCGGTCGTCTGGCGGATCGGGCTGTTCTATGTCGGCTCCGTGATCCTCCTGGTCTGCCTGCTGCCCTGGACCAGCTACCGCGCCGGAACCAGCCCCTTCGTCACCTTCTTCACGACCCTCGGCGTCCCCGGAGCAGGAACGGTCATGAACATCGTGGTCCTGACCGCCGCCCTCTCCAGCCTGAACTCAGGGCTGTACTCCACCGGCCGCATCCTGCGCGCCATGGCCCTGGGAGGAAACGCGCCCTCCTGGCTGAAGACACTGAACAGATCCCGGGTGCCCGCCAGAGGCATCCTCACGACAGTGGCTGTCTATGTCGTCGGCGTCTGGCTGAACTACATCGTCCCGGCCCAGGTGTTCGAAATCGTCCTCAACTTCTCCGCCATCGGGATCGTCGGAACATGGGCCTTCATCGTCGCCGCCCAGATCGTCTACCGGCGGCAGGTCAACCGCGGACAGACACCAGGCGTAAGCTTCCGGATGCCGTTTGCCCCTGTCTCCGCCTGGCTTACCCTCGCATTCCTTGGCGGCGTCATCATCCTGATGGCCTGCGACTACCCCGCAGGCACATACACCATCGCCGCCCTGCCGCTTCTGGCGGCCCTGCTGATCGGCGGGTGGTATCTCCTGCCCGACAAAACCACACCGTCACACACCCGCACGACATCCTGCCCCCCCGGCCTGCCGGAAAGCCAGGACACGCCCCGCGTGTCGGGTCTGTAAAGCGCCGGTTCAGGAAAAACACGGTTTCCGGAGCATCGTGTCAGTCTGTTGCACGGAGCCGGGAAACCTGTTCTGATCAGTTAATAACAAAAAAGCTGGCCTGATATGCAGAACACCTTCGTCATTCCGCCGGAACAGGACGGGCGGCAGAATTTTACTACGGCCCGACACGTCGTCGCCGCATCCTTTCTCGCCTGGATGCTGGATGCCTGCGACTTCTTCATCGTGCTGTTCACGCTCGACAACGTGGCGAAAAGCTACAATGTCAGCATCGACACCATCCTCCTCGCACCGACCCTGACACTGCTCACGCGCCCGCTGGGCGCGTTTCTGTGCGGGCGCGCGGCAGACCGCTACGGCCGCAAGCCCGTCATGGTCGGGACGATCGTGTTCTACTCCATGATCGAGGTGGCCTCGGCCTTCGCCCCCACCGTCGGGATCTTCCTCGGGCTCCGGACACTCTTCGGAATCGCGCTTGGCGGCGAATGGGGCGTCGGCACCTCCCTGATCATGGAAAGCGTGCCGAAATCCTGGCGCGGCGTGGCCTCCGGCATCCTCCAGGCGGGCTATCCCGCCGGCTATCTGCTCGCCTCGCTGATGTTCCTGCTCCTGCCCGTCATCGGCTGGCGCGGCCTGTTCATCCTCGGCGGCAGTGCCCTTCTCTCCGCGCTCTATATCTGGATCCGCGTGCCGGAAAGCCCCGAATGGCTGGAGCGCCAGGCCGGACTGGCCGCCTCCGGCAGCAAGGCGAAAGCACCAGGCCTGCTTGAGGTCATGCGCGGCAATGCCATGCTGTTCCTGTTCGCCGTCGTCCTGATGGCCTCCTTCAACTTCATGAGCCACGGCTCCCAGGACCTCTATCCCAAGCTGTTCCTGAAAATCGAACGCGGCCTCCAGCCCCACTCCGTCACCCTGATCGCCGTGCTGTACAATATCGCGGCCATGGCAGGTGGCGTGTGCTTCGGTCTGCTCTCACAAAAAATCGGACGGCAATACTCCATCGCGCTCGCCGCCCTGCTGGTCCTGCCGATCCTGCCCCTGTGGACCCTGCCGCACTCGCTGGTCTGGCTGACCATCGGCGCGATCTGCATCCAGTTCTGTATCCAGGGCGCATGGGGTGTCGTCCCTGCCTATCTGAGCGAACTTTCCCCGGCCGCCATCCGCGCAACCTTCCCGGGTCTCGCCTATCAGTGTGGCAACATGATCGCGGCCAGTAACGGCCTGATCCAGCATCGAATCGCGGAAATGCTCGGCTCCGGCCTGGCCATCCCCCTGATGCTGGTGGTCGGCCTCGCAGCCTCATCGGTTCTGGTGCTGACCATGCTCAATGCAAAGCTCTACCCCGACCGGGCAGCATAAAGCCGGTCCGGAAAAACACGCCGCATATGAGGCGGGCGGAGAGGCATCATTCCTCTCCGCCCGCCTTTTCCATAATGAAATCCTGTCACAACAGGCTGGTCAGCCCGCCCCTCCATGCACATAAGAACGCAACCGGCCCGGTGGCCTGATATCCGGCAGAAGAGGAGCTGTCCGTCATGAACTCAACACCGTCCCCCGCCCTGAGCCATGTCGATGCAACGGGGGAATCTCCCCGCATGGTCGATATCGGCGACAAGGACATCACGGAACGCGTGGCCCACGCGCAGGCGCGGCTGAGCTTCCCGCCCGATGTCGCGCAAAGCCTCTCCGACGCCGGATTCATGACAAAAAAAGGCGCGGTCCTCACCGTCGCCCGGATCGCCGGCGTCATGGGCGTCAAGGCCACCCCGACGCTGATCCCGCTGTGTCACCCCGTCGCCCTCGCCGGATGCACGATCGATATTACGATTGAAGGCAACGACGCCGTCATAGACTGCCGGGTCAAATGCACGGGCCGCACCGGCGTCGAAATGGAAGCCCTGACCGGCGCATCCGTCACCGCCCTGACCATCTACGACATGTGCAAGGCCCTGACCCACGACATGGTGATCAGAGACGTCCGCCTCCTGGGTAAAAAAGGCGGGCGGCGCGACTTCGGCAGCGTCCTGCCAGAAACCGATGCCTCATAGACCACTGCCCCGCGGGTGTAACCTTTTGTCCCGATGTAACGTCAGCTATGCAGACCCGATGGAATCCTGCAGATCAGAGATGAGACGATGAATTACCTTGTGACCGGCGGAGCCGGATTTGTCGGCAGCCACGTGGCGCAAAGCCTTCTGGATGCCGGTCATGACGTAACGGTTCTCGATAACCTGAGCACCGGCCACAGGGCCGCCGTCCCTCAGGGTGCGGATTTTCTCGAGGTCGATCTGGCAGATGCAGACGCCACGGATAAGGCCGTCGGAACGCGGCGCTGGGATGGTGTGCTGCATTTCGCAGCCCTCTCCCTGGTCGGCGATTCCATGCGGGAGCCTTTCCATTATCTGCGCCAGAATACCCTCACCTCGCTCAACCTCATCCAGGCCTGCGCCCGGCACGGCACGCAGCGCTTCGTGTTCTCCTCCACCGCAGCTCTTTTCGGCGGTGATGACCGTCCGCCGCCGATCGCAGATAATGCGCAGATCGATCCCGGCTCGCCCTATGGTGAAAGTAAGTTCTTTATCGAACGCGCGCTCGTATGGGCAGATCGTATCTGCGGCCTGCGCAGCGCCTGCCTGCGATATTTCAACGCCGCCGGAGCAGACCCCGGGGGACGCCTGGGCGAGGACCACCGCCCTGAAACACATCTGATCCCGCTGACCATCGACGCCGCGCTGGGCCGCAGACCGCCGCTGAAGCTTTTCGGAGATGACTACGCAACACGGGACGGGACCTGTGTCCGCGACTATATCCACGTGACCGATCTTGCAGACGCACATATCCGCGCCCTGGGCCAGCTGACGGACCGTTCCGTCACCTATAATCTCGGCAACGGTCTGGGCTTCACCAATCTTGAGGTCATCCGCGCTGTCGAGCGCGTCAGCGGACGGAAAGTCCCCTGGGAGCCCGCGCCGCGCCGCGCCGGAGATCCCGCCGTTCTGGTGGCGGATTCCTCGCGCATCCGGAAAGAAACCGGGTGGGATCCGCAATACCAGGATATCGATATCATCGTCGCAACGGCGCTGAGATGGAGAGAAGCCCATCCGGACGGCTACGGCAGCTGAGCCCCCCGCATTCCTCCGCACGTTGACATATGTCTGTTGCGGAATCAGTGTGCTTCCGCACGGTCTTTCTGCCTTTCTCGGGTAAAGCCGTTTCTGCCCTGAAATCCGGGAGGACGTCCGGTGTCGGATATCTCAGACAGACATGACGACAGCGAGTCCGTCATCATTCCGGTCATTCTCTCCGGAGGCTCCGGCTCACGCCTCTGGCCGATGTCACGCGCAAGCTATCCCAAGCAGCTCTGGCCGCTTCTCGGCGATTTGTCCCTGCTCCAGGAAACGGCTCTGCGCGCGCGGAGCATCACGGAAATCCCGCCGGTCTTCGTCTGTAACGAGGAACACCGCTTCCTGATCGCCGAGCAGCTCCGCCAGGCAGATATTACCGGCGCGCGTCTGGTGCTGGAGCCGGAGGGACGCAACTCAGCACCAGCCATCACCGCGGCGGCACTGCTGGTCGCGGAAAAAAATCCCGGAGCCGTTCTGTGGCTGATGGCAGCCGATGCAGCCATCTCCAGACCAGAGGCGCTGAAGGAAGCTGTCAGTTCCGCACGCGCCGGTGCGGAGCGTGGTCTGATCATGACATTCGGTATGCACCCGACCCGACCCGAAACCGGCTACGGCTATATCGAGGCAGGTGAAGACATTGCTGATCTGAAAGGCGTGGTTTCCGTCCGTGCCTTCAGGGAAAAGCCGGACAGAGCCACAGCAGAGGCTTTTCTGTCTGAAGGCAATTATTTCTGGAACTCAGGAATGTTCATGTTCCGCGCGGACGTACTTCTGAAGGAGATGCAGAAACATGCTCCCGAGGTAGTCGCTTCCGTGCAGCAGGCCGTCAGCAACAGAACACATGATATGTTTTTTGAACGTCTGGGTCAGGATGAATTCAGACAGGCCCCCGATATTTCAATCGATTATGCGCTTGCCGAAAAGACAGAAAATATTGCGGTCGTGCCCGCCGATCTCGGATGGTCGGATGTAGGAAGCTGGACCTCCCTGTGGGAAATCAGCGAAAAGGATCAGGCCGGAAACGTATCCATCGGCGATGTCATCGTTGAAAATACCCAAAATTGCTATGTCCGCTCAGATAATATCCTGACGGTCGTGAATGGTCTGGATGATGCCATTGTCGTCGTAACGGGAGATGCCGTTCTCGTCACTCACCACGATAAGGCTCAGGACATCAGATCGACTGTCGAGCAGCTCAAGAAAAATCAGAGGCCCCAGGCCGTCTCGCACAACCGCCGCCATCGTCCCTGGGGATATTATGAAAGCCTGATCAGGGATGACCGTTTTCAGGTCAAGCGGATTGTCGTCTCGCCAGGAGAGAAACTATCCCTGCAAAAGCATTTCCATCGTGCGGAACACTGGGTTGTTGTCGGTGGAACGGCTCTTGTAACCCGTGATGGTGAGACACTCATGATCCGGGAAAATGAGAGCATCTACCTTCCGCTGGGAAGCCTTCACCGGTTAGAAAATCCGGGAAAAATTCCTCTGACCCTGATTGAGGTGCAAACAGGTTCTTATCTCGGTGAAGATGACATCGTCCGTCTTGAGGATATATATAACAGGGACTGAAGATAAAAAGCGGGAGCTGAAGAAACTCGTAATCAGTCCCGTTTCTGAACAGGTGACTTCTCTGAAAAACCTTCCTCAGGAACCGGCATTTCCTGAATAGGATTTGACATCGGACATGGAAACTCTGGCGTCGCCCATCTGAATATACGTATTGCTGTCCGAGCGGCTTACACCTGTGATCGTGCCTGTCACGGCAAAAGGCACATTCGATGTATTACCGGCACTGTCAGCGCTATCGACTGACACGCTGTAAAGACCGTTAGAAAGCTTCTGCCCGCTGTTATTCGTTCCGTCTCATGTCCAGTTTCCACTTGAAGAATCTGCTGTGAATGTATCTGTTTTTACAATTGCACCATTTGCGTCTGCAACAGCCACTGCAATATCGCTGCCTTTAGAGGCCGTATATGTAAGCTGAACCGTGCCATCCTGCAGGGGCAGCTGTGTTGTGGAAACGGTCGCTTTTCTGCTTGTCAGTGACGAGTCATTTTCAGTCCGGGAATTCTGAGTAATATCAATAAGAGTTGAAAGATTCGTATTCGTATTGACCTGCTGTTCGACACCGGCGAACTGAGCCAGCTCGCTTGTGAACGTATCGCTGCTCATCGGACTGCTCGGATCCTGATTTTTCAGCTGTGTTGTCAGAAGAGTCAGGAATGTGTTGAAATTACTGTTCAGGGAGGACAGAGCACCGGTATTATCTGTCGAGGATGTGTCTGACGAAGATAAGGAAGACGCGTTCGTTTTTGCAGAAGACTGAGCCGAGCTCATCGCTGCACTCAGGGCAAGATCCTGATGATTGCTGGCTGAAACGCTCATTTTTCTACGGCGTGTCGTCAGTTAAGCAGAATGATGATTGAGACGAACTGTACCTCTATGCGAAAGGTTGATTTCAACTTGTCGTAGCGTGTTGCGATAGCCCTGAACTACTTCAGCTTATTGAAGAATCGTTCGATAAGATTACGCTTTCCGTGGGGAGCGAAGTCTGTTTCCCGTTGGGTTGTTCTGTTGCTTCTGGGCGGAATGACCGGAGTAATCCCGCGCTCTGTGAGCTGATCAGTCAGTCTGTCAGCGTCATACGCCCTGTCAGCCAGGAAGGCATCCAGTTCAATATTCTCCAGCATTGGTTCCGCCAGGCTGATACTCGTAGCCTGACCCGGCGTAATGTCGATCTCCACGGGATTGCCCAACGCGTCACAGATGGCGTGGATCTTTGTGGTCAGATTGCCCGGGATCGCCCGATAGCCTGATCCGAGCCCCTTTTTTGTGGGCTCCGGCACTGTGCTGATGCGCCCGGACAATCGTGCTATCGATCATCATGTATTCATTGTCATGATTTGCCTCCAGATAGCGAAAAACCCTCTCGATCACACCGCTTTCACACCAGCGGCGCAGACGTCGGCGGACGTTTTTCCAGTCTCCGAAACGGACAGGAAGATCACGCCACGGGATGCCTGCGCGATAGCGATACAGCACGGACTTATACCAACCGTTAATTGCTCGAACTCATAAGGGGATATGTGTATTCCTGCCAACGTAGAGAACCAATAT
>NZ_JAJJND010000048.1 GCF_029759835.1 Acetobacter sp. AN02 | reverse complement strand
TAACCATGACAGACCCAACATGGGGAACGGTGGGTTCACACCCGCCCAGAAACTAAAAACAGCTGCCTGAATTCTCACTCAACGCCCCATTAAAAATGGGGAGATTACCTGGACACCTTCATAGTCCGCGATATCCTTGATCCGGACGCGGGCCGCATCTGCGGGCTGACAGACCAGAAGCGCCGCACCGGTCAGGAATCCTGCCGTCAGACGTGTCATCAGGGAAAGCTTCATATCCGGAACGCGTCACCTTAAATCAACCGGCTGTCACTATCCCCGGTAAGAGCAAACAAATTCTTAAACGGGACGCTTCCGCGGAATTATCTCAATTTTTAAACCGTTCCCGGCCTTGGCTCTGCTCTCCTGGCCCGGTATAAGCGCCCCGGCTTTACAAGGGCGGGCCTCCGCCCGCGGCAGGAACCGCAGAACGGGAACCACGGGATGATCACACTGCCTCCTGACTATCGTCCGTCCGACTCCGAAGACTTCATGAATCCTCTGCAGGTGGAATATTTCCGGCAGAAGCTTCTCCGCTGGCGCGGGGATCTCCTCAAGGAGGCGGACGAGACTCTTGCAAGTCTGTCCGAGGGCGGCATTCACGAGGCGGACATTACGGACCGGGCCAGTGTCGAGACCGACCGCGCGCTGGAGCTGCGCACGCGTGACCGTGCCCGCAAACTGATCGGCAAGATCAGCCAGGCGCTGCAGAGAATCGAGCTGGGGACCTATGGCTACTGCGAGGATACCGGGGAGCCGATCGGTCTGAAGCGTCTTGAGGCCCGTCCGATCGCGACGCTGTCGATCGAGGCTCAGGAGCGGCACGAGCGGATGGAAAAAATCCACCGCGACGACTGATCTTTCCTCACCCTCTTGCGGCGGGAGGGGAAAGAGAGTAGGAAGCGCCCGGTTGCGCTGCTGTAGCTCAGTGGTAGAGCACTCCCTTGGTAAGGGAGAGGTCGCGAGTTCAATCCTCGCCAGCAGCACCATTCCTCTGGAAATCTTTATACTGTGACGATGGCAACGGGCGGCCTGTGTGCTCCGTGCCACACATGATCCGGGAATCTTCTCCCGGGGCGCATCCGCGCGAACCCCGGCCCTCTGAAAACATTGATATCATTCTCCGGCAGCGAGTCTTCCGGCTGGTCCTCCCTGTTGTGAAAGACGACATGATATCGCTGTCCCGCCGCTTCCTTTCTGAAGCCCTGATCTGTCTTGCCTGCCTTCTGACCGGTGCGGTCGGCTCCGTCCTGATCGGGCAGGACCGTTTTTCCGATCTGCGGAACTACCATCTCTACAACCCCTGGGCTTTCCTGCACGGGCGGGCCATGCAGGACATCGTTCCTGCCGATCTACAGACGTTTTTCAATCCGCTTCCGGACCTGCCTGTCTGGTTCCTCGGGACCGGTCCCCTGGCGGCGTTTCCCCGGCTTTTTGCCGCCGTGCAGGGGCTGTGGTTCGGACTGTTCCTGATTCTGCTCCTGACGCTGCTGCGTCGGGCGGAGGCCCTGCGGAGCGGGCAGTCCTCATGGGCCGTGTTCTGCGCCTTCCTTCTGGGCGGCTCGGGAGCGGCTTCCATCTGTCAGCTCGGGCTGTCCTCGAATGAGGTGATGCTGGCCGATCTGGTTCTGGGCGGGCTGATTCTGCTGCTTCCGCATCCCGGGCGAGGGGCTGTCCTGCGGGCGGGGCGGCTCGTCCTGGCCGGGGCACTGACCGGTGCGGCGGCCGGGCTCAAGCCCACAGCCATCATCTATCTCCCTGCCCTGACCCTGGCGGCAGGCGCGATTGTCTTTTCCTCCGCGCGCGATTTCCGGGCATCCGTGCGGGCGATGATCCTGACGGGGCTGGGCTGCACGGGCGGGTTTCTTGCGGCATATGGCTGGTGGGCGGTGCATCTGTGGCGCATGACGGGCAATCCGGTCTTCCCGATGTTCAGCTATCTGTTCCACTCGGACTGGGTGCCGCCCCTGCCGTTTACGGATGAGCGCTACAAGCCGAAGACCCTGGTTCAATGGCTGGCCTATCCGTTTTTCTGGCTGCAGGGAAAGCCGATGGTCGTGACCGAGCCGGAGCTTGCCGATATGCGGTTTGCCTTTGCCTGGCTGTCCTGTCTGGTGCTTCTTCCACTGACATTTATCCCCCGGCTGAGGCGTCCGGGCATCAGCCTGCCGGTGCGGGCCGGGTTTCTCTGCTTTGCGATCGTGTCCTATGTGCTCTGGGTGAAGCTCTATTCCATCCTGCGTTATGCCATCCCTATGGAGGCTCTGACGGGGTGGATGGTGACGGAGGCCCTGCGCGACGGCTGCTCTTTCCTCCGCACCGTTTCCGTAAGACAGACCCTTTTCCGATATACCTCCGGCGGCCTGATGGTGCTGGCGGCGCTTACGACCCGGTATCCGGGATTCGGGCATACGCATTTTATGGGCCGGACTTTTGAGATCGCGCCGCTGCCGCTACCAGAGAACAGCATCGTTCTTCTTGAGGGGCGGACGCTGTCCTATTTTCTTCCCTTTGCCCGGAACACGCAGAGCGCGACGTTTATCGGTCTGAACGACATGATGCAGAAGGGGCTGGAATACGATCCGGGACGCAGGGCGCGCGCGCTGCTGGCTGAGCCGGGCAGGCCCGTTTTCCTGCTGCGTAAATCATCAGAGGATGAAGACGACAATTTCACCGGGCTGCTGGATGCACTGATCCCCGGAGCGCGTGTGACGCAGTGTCGTCATGCGCCTTCGGCACTGCAGCGCCGCAAGAAAGATCTTACTTATGAAGGTCTGCCTGTTTTCCTGTGCCGCGTCAGTAAAGAACCGGTTATTTATCCTGCCGCGGAGCAGAATGATCACAAATAGAGCATCATGATAATATATTGATCTGAATCAACGACTTCATTTCATGGGCGTGATTTACCGGCTGCAGACATACCTGAAGCCGAAGTGAAGCACGCCATCATGACCTCATATCGTACGGGATTTGCTGCCCTGATCACCCTGCCGGTTCTGGCAGCCGCGACCGCCGCGTCCGCGCAGACGGCCACACAGACTGCCGCGCCCGGGCCGCACGATCCGCAGGCGCGTGCCTATGTCAGTGCGCCGATCGCCGCTCCGGCGGCCTATACTCCGGCACCGCATGGCGGGCACTGCGGTGTTTTCGAGACCTGTGCCTCTACAAAAATCGGTCTCGGGAAAGGTGATTTCATGATCCGCCTTTCCGCGATGGGTATTCTGCCGCAGGATCGTGACAGCCGCGTCTGGGTGAACGGCGCGCGCATGTATGGCACGCATACTTCCACCACCAACCAGGCCATGCCGGAGTTCACCTTCGAGTATTTCATCACCGACCATATTGCTGCCGATCTGATCGTTACCAGTACGCGTCATGAAGTATCTGCAAATGGCGGAATGCTGGCCGGTGTGGCGGGGCAGCATAAGACCGATCTCGGGAAGGCCTGGGTTCTGCCCCCTGCCCTGACCTTCACCTGGCATTTCCGTCCGCATAAGCGGTTCAATCCCTATGTCGGTGTCGGTGTGGATTTTCAGTGGTTCTATAACATGAAGGGTTCGGGAGCTCTGGGGCTGACCAAGCTCAATGCCGGATTTACGGCGGGGCCGCTGGTCAATGTCGGATTTGATTATCAGGTGGTCGGCAACTGGTTCGTCAATGCCGATGTGAAGCAGATTTTCTCCCGGATGCATGCCTGGGCGCAGAACGACAGCGAGACGCTGCGCGGTCGTGTTCATGAGTCGCTTGATCCGACTGTCGTGTCCGCAGGTATTGCCTATCGCTTCTGAGGAGAGCGCGTGCCCGGGTATGTCTCCGGGCACGCGTTCTTTGCCGTTTCCGGCTTAAGGCAGAGGTGCGGACGGCACGTTATTTTCGTATTTATCCCAGTGCAGCGCGAGTTCTTTTACGACCACGCTGCCGACGCGCCAGACTGAGTCTACCGAGGGCAGAAATCCGGCATAGCCCTTGCCGTGTTCCTCATCATTGAGGAAACCGGCCGGACTCTGACCCGGGGGCGGCATGTCGTAATTACTGCCGGTCCGCAGGAGCAGGACGCGGTTCATATCGACACGACCGGCCTTTGCCTGGGCGGACAGGGCCTGCATAAAGCCGATATCCTCCTCCGCCGTGGTGACGAGATGCCCCTGGCCTCCGGTCCAGTATTTCACCCAGCGTTCCGCCCAGTCATTCAGCTTCGGACCGACCCAGAATGTTTCGGATGAGATCGTGTCTCCGGTCAGGACCGAGGGCGGCTTCATCGCTTCGGGGAAGCCGGTGTAGCGGGCGCGGCTTGTCTTCATCTCCGCCGTATCGGGGAGCGGGATATTTTTTGTCAGGGCGAAGGCCCAGCCGGTCAGGCCCGGATTGAGGGTATAGCCCATATCCCCGGACATGGAGTGCAGCGGCGGGACGGGTTTTTCATCCGGGCGGCTGCCCTGGACCGGCGTATAGCCATCGGACCAGTCCTTCGGGATCTCGCGGGGGTCGATCAGATGTGACAGCCCTCCGTTGACCACGCGGGGTGTCCAGACGGCGGAGCCGATAGAGGCGGCTCTGGGGTCAATCCCGGCAATTCCCGCCAGAACGAAATAGCTTTTCCTGAGATCGAAACGCGGATCGAGTACCAGGCCGGTGATAGCGGAGGCCATATGCTCCGGCCCCTCTCCGCTGACGATCCCCAGGACCTGCATCTGCGGATTGTACCGCATCACGCCGTGATCGGTCCCCGGTGCGGGCAGTTCCTGCGACAGCGGCAGTTTTTCAACCCAGGTCTGGAATTCTCCCGGTGTATCGCCTGTATCCTTGCCGATCTCGAAGGTTGTGACCACGACCACCCGGACGGGGATCTGCCCGGAAGCAGGGGCTGCCCGGGCGACGGCGGAGGATGCGACGAGACCGAGGGCGGCGGCTGTCAGAAAGCGGGATTTCAGCGGCATGGCGGATGTCCTGAGCTGGATATGTGACAGTCTTCACCCTTAAAGCGGGCGGTTTTCAGTGCGCCTTGCTGCCGGCGTCCGACAGGGCCTTGCGGATTTTTTTCTCCACTTCCGGGTCCGGCTTCTGCTGCAGGGCGACGTCCCACTGGTCGATGGCCTCCACATGACGCCCGGCACGCCAGTAGGCCACACCGAGATGGTAGTTCATTTCCGCATCGAGAGGCTCTTTTTCCACGGCCTCTTCCAGAAGGCGCGTTCCGTTTGCGATATCTCCGGTTTCCACCAGCGCCCAGCCAAGGCTGTCACGGATGGCGACATCGTCCGGGTCCAGCATCATGGCGCGTCTGAGGAGCCGGACGGCTTCCTCCCGGTGCTGGCCGCGCTGTATCCATCCATAGCCTAGGAAGTTCAGAATCATCGGCTCGTCCGGCGCAAATGTTCTGGCTTTCTGCAGATCGGCCTCTGCCTCCGCCCATTTTCCCTGCGCCTCAAAAGCTGCGGCCCGACCGAAATACAGCACCCAGTCCCGGACATTCTGCCTGCGCGCGAGGTCTATGGCCTGTGTCCAGGTTTTTACCGCATCGGGATAGTTTTTCTGCTCGGCCTGCAGGCTTGCGAGCACGCGGAGCGGCAGGATCTGATCCGGCACCTCTGCCACGATGCTCTGCAGTTCCTTCACCGCAGCGTCCTGCTGTCCGGCTCTGGTCTCGAGCAGGGCGATACGGAAGCGGACGACGCGGGCGAACGGACTTTTCGGATCGGAGGCACGGAGAATGGCCAGCGCCTCCTCCGGGTGTTTCCGGTCGTTTTCCACCTCTGCCAGCCTCAGCCTGGCGATCGTCAGGTCCGGATCGAGTGACAGGGCGAGGTGCAGCATGAAGAAGGATGCGTCTTCCGCTCCCTGGCTGATGGCAGGTTGCGGAGCGTGGCGGGCTTCCTCGAAGAGCAGGAAGGCAATGACGAGATAGGCATGGGCCAGGCCCTGCTGCGGGGTCGTGACCGGAGGAATGCTGATCGTTGCCTGCAGATCGCTGCCGGAAAGGGCGAATACCGGATCGGAGGCCACGACCTTTCTTATGAGTTCACGTGCCTCGTCGCGGCGACCGTCTTTCCACAGCCACGCCGCACGGGTGCGGGTCAGGAGCAGATCGTCCCCTGATGAGGCGGCTGCCGCACGGGTCAGAAGCTCTCCGGCGCTGCTGGTCAGATTGCTGTATCCGGCGATCAGTGCCGCGTGGGTGAGATAGAACGTCGCGACCGGGGGACGGCTGGCGGCCATCCGGTTCAGATCCGCGATGGCGGCGGCCCCTTCTCCGGCACCGGCCCGGCACCAGGCATCGAGAAGCGGGGTCAGCAGATCATAGAAACCGGTATCGGGCACCATGCGGTACCGGCTGATGGCGTCCTTCCATGCCCCGCGCTTTGCGGCGTCGTTTCCGAGGACCATCGCGGCGATGAGAGAGTGCCCGTTTTCCTTCCGGAGATGCTGCTCCGCAAGCGGAACCACGACCGGGTCTCCGGCAAAGATACTGTATACAAGTGCCCTGCGTAGAAGATCCGTATTCTGCGGATCGGTTTCCAAGGCAGTGCGGTAGCTCCGGGCCGCCTCTTCCATATCTCCCGTAAGTGTTGCGACCACAGCCGTGAGATAGGCACCGGCATTGACCGGCACTGGCGGCGAGACCGGGGGCTTTGCTGCGGCCACGTGAGACGGACGCGCCTGCGCCGGTGGCATCAGCGCGGGCATGACGAGAGATATCAGGGCCGTACCGAGCAGGGCCGGACGCCGCCGCAAGAACCGCAATCCGGTATGTCCGTGCGTTTTATGTGTCTGATACGTCTTATGCGTCTGGTATTCCGGCACGTTCCGCCCTGTATGCTGATCCGGCCTGTGTTCCGGACTGTCCCCGTCGCACCGGATCCGGGTCCGGCCATAATCTTCCCTTGTCTGTAGCCCGTCCGTGAGTAACATCCAAATCCGTAATACGTGGCGGCAATATGTCGTGACGGGCCGGCAGGAGCGGGTCCGGAGATGATCAGGAGACAGGCAGAGTGGCGGCATATCCCGAAGCGGGAGATACGGACGGCCTCCGTGCACTGCTGGCACTTCATCTCGAATGGGGTGTGGATGCAGCCCTGACCGACAGCCCGTATGACAGATTCGCCCGTGCGGCCGAGGCCGCTCCCGCGCGGCCGCAGGAGGGTAAGCCGCCGCGCCGCGCCGCGCCGCCGGTCGTGTCCGCACCAGCCACTCCTCTCCCGCCTGCAGGTCTGCCGGATGAGTTGGACTGTATGGAGTCGCTGTCAGCCGCCCTGGCTGCATTTGACGGCTGTTCGCTGCGCAGGACTGCCATGCATACGGTTCTGGCGGAGGGTCCTGCCGGAGCGCCGGTCATGATTATCGGTGATGCGCCGGATGCGGATGAGGATCGCAGCGGGCGACCGTTTTCCGGTCAGGCCGGGGCCTTGCTGGACGGGATGCTGGGCAGTATCGGTCTGGCGCGCGGCACGCTGGCGGTCGCGGCCGCGATTCCGTGGCGGCCTCCCGGCGGGCGGCCACCCTCTGCCGCAGAGATCGAGGTCTGCCTTCCGCTGCTGCACAGGACCATCGGGCTCATGCGTCCGCAGCGCCTTCTGCTGTGCGGGTCTCTTGCGGCCCGGATGGTGACGGGCCGGACGGAGCCTCTGGCCCGTCTCAGAAATGTCTGGCACGGGATTCCGCTGCGGCTTCGCAGTGCGGAAGGGGTGTGGCAGGACGCGGAGATTCCGGCTCTGGTCATGCGGCATCCGCTGCAGCTGAAGGCCAGTGCCGCGGCCCGCAGGGAAAGCTGGGCTGATATACTGCGGCTGTCCGTGGCAACTGATGAAACGTCATGAAATCACAGGAAATAAAATCCGTTTTTTCCGGTGTATCGAAATAAATACTCACGAACGGTAACATAATCACCATTCAGGTAAACATGCGTGATTTCATGCCGGAAATGACCGGGATTTCCTGACACATTTGTATGACTTCCGATACGGAATGCAGGAAAGGCTTGCGTTCACAGACGAATACACCTAGACCCCCCGCGTTATGCGAAACCCAGGACACTCCCCCCGGCACGTCACAGTCCGGCACATGACGGCCAGAGTTCTTCTGACCGGCGCGCTGCTGCTGGTCAGTGCACCGATGGCGATGTCCCGTCCCGGCCTTCCCGAAGGCGGACGGCGCTCTCCGTCCGGCGATTCCGCGCAGTCCCGTCAGGGTGTGCAGGAGGAACTCGCCATGATCGTTCCCCACTTCCGCACGGGGGACGGCTCTCCGCTGTCGCTGCCACGCCCGCTGGCTCCGGCTGAGGCTACTCTGGTGACCTCCGTTTTCCGGCTTCAGCGCCAGGGCGCTTTTCCAGAGGCGCTCACCAGTTCGACCCGTCTGACGGATGTGACCCTGCTGGGTGATCTGCAGGCGGAGCGTTATCTCAGCCCGTCCTATCATCCGACCGTTCATGAGCTTCAGCTCTGGCTGAAGGCGCATTCCGACATGGCGGATGCACCGGCGGTCTATGCCCGTCTGGCGTCGCTTCCGGATCATGGCGCCCTGCCTCCCGCACCGTCCTCCGACATGCTGCGGCCTGATGAGACCGGTTTCCAGAGTACGGACGAGCTGCACATCACCCGTAATCCGCTGCTGGACCGGACGGTGCAGGAGCGTGCCTCGTCCGGTGTGAAGGGAGCACGAAGCGCCCTTCATCTGGTCGATATCACGCCGGGCATGACGGGGGCCTATGCGGCACAGCTTGGCGGAGAGATTGCCCGCGATCTGCTGGCCTCCGGTGACTATGCCGAGGCCCTGCGCACGGGCGAGCAGGCCTTCCTGCGCGGGGACAGGCGTGTCGGAGAGCCTGCCTATGTGGCCGGCCTTGCCGCCTGGGCGCTCGGGCAGCACGAGGAGGCCGCGACGCTGTTCGGTGCGGCAGCCCGCGCGCCTGATACCTCGACGGAGCTGCGTTCGGGGGCCGCGTTCTGGGCGGCGCGGGCGCATCGTATGCTCGGTGAGGCCAGCACCTTCCGTCCGTGGCTGCAGCGGGCAAGTGTTGCGCCGCGCAGCTTTTACGGACGTCTGGCGACGCGTATGCTGACGCATGAGATGCCGGAACAGGACAGGGCCTCGTCCCTGCTGCATCCGGCGGCGGTCGAGAACGAGATCGAGGCGGCTCCTGCCGCGCCGGTTCTGACGGAAATCGATATCGAGGCTGTCTCTTCCCTGCCGGTCGGACGCCGCTTCTTTGCGCTCCTCCAGGTGGGCGAGCAGAGGCGTGCGGAAGAGGCTCTGCGCCGCTACTGGCCGAAGCTTCATAACGATACGGCGATGGCGCGGTCGATGCAGATCGTGGCCGAGGCAGCCGGTCTGACGGATCTGTCTCTCCAGATGTCCGATGCACTGGCTTCCACAGCCGGAGGCAAGGCGTCTCCGCTGCCTCTGCCGCCGCTGCATCCGCATCATGGTTTCACCGTGGATCCCGCGCTGGTCTATGCGCTGACGCATCTGGAATCGAATTTCAATGCCGGGGCGGTATCGGGTGCCGGTGCGCATGGCCTGATGCAGATCCAGCCCGTGACGGCCGGCTTTGTCACCGGGGAGGCCTCACGCTTTACGGATACACCGGATGCGCTGCACGATCCGGGGCTGAACCTCGATATCGGGCAGGCCTATCTCCAGTATCTGGCCAGGCTGAGCCTCCGGGGCGGAAAGCACGTTCCGGCCGGGGGGGACATGATCCGGATGCTGGCGGGCTATAACGCCGGACCGGGGGCGATTTCCCGCTGGGAGGGGCATACCGGCGCGACGGATGATCCGTTCCTCTATATCGAGGCTCTTCCGAGCCCGGAGACCCGCGCCTATGTGCGTCAGGCTCTGACGGCGCTGTGGAATTATGCGGACAGGCTGAAGCTGCCCAAGCCGTCTCTTGAGGCGCTGGCGGCCGGTGAATGGCCTGCGTTTGCGGAGGAGCAGAAACTGGCGCTCAGCAGCATGAGGAGGCCGCGCCTTCTTCACTGATGAGATGAGGGGAAGCGGCTACTCTCCTCAACGGTCAGGGAGCAGAATCACGCGCTGAAAATTTCAGGGCCGGGACATGCCTGCAGAGACAAAAAAGCCAGGAGATATCTCCCGGCTTTTTTTCTGCTGATCTCAGAGAGGAAAGGCGTCCTTCAGCGTTTCCTTCAGGACCGTAACGCCGGGAAGGACCTTGCCCTCCAGCCATTCCAGAAATGCGCCGCCTGCTGAGGAGACATAGGACATGTCGTGCAGCACGCCTGCATGACGCAGGGCTGAGACCGTATCGCCGCCCCCTGCCACGGTCCGCAGCTTCCCGGCCTGTGTCAGGCGCGCGGCCTCACGGGCGACCTCGTTGGTTGCCGTATCGAACGGGGGCAGCTCGAACACGCCGAGCGGGCCGTTCCAGACCAGGGTTTTCAGCCCGGCCAGCTTGCGCGTGAGCAGGGCCACCGTTTCCGGACCTGCATCCAGTGCCATCCAGCCTGACGGAATGCTGTCGGCGCTGACGGTTCTGGTCGGTGCACCGGCCATGAACTCCTCAGACATGACGACATCGACCGGCAGGACCAGATCGCAGCCTTTTTCCTCAGCCTTCTTCATGATGGTGCGGGCCGTGTCGAGCATCTCCTCTTCCTTGAGGGATGTGCCGACATCATAGCCTTTTGCCGCGAGGAAGGTGTTGGCCATCGCACCGCCGACGGCGAGCATGTCCACTTTTTCCAGCAGGTTTTCCAGAAGCTCCAGCTTCGTGGAGACCTTCGCACCGCCGACAATGGCACCGACCGGACGATCGGGGTTCTCCAGAGCCGCATCGAGAGCTTTCAGCTCGATTTCCATCAGCCGTCCCGCGAAGGACGGGAGGTGGCGGGCAACACCCTCTGTGGAGGCATGGGCACGATGCGCTGCCGAGAACGCATCGTTCACATACACATCCGCCAGAGAGGCCAGGGCTTTTGCCATCTCCGGATCGTTCTTTTCCTCACCCGGATAGAACCGGGTGTTTTCCAGAACGACCACATCCCCGTCCTTCATCGCGTCGACGGCGGAACGGGCGGTATCACCGAGGCAGTCCGGCACGAACGTCACGGCATGACCGATCTGATCACCGAGCGCTTTCGCGACCGGCTCCAGCGACATTTCCGGCACGACCTTCCCTTTGGGGCGGTCGAAATGGCTGACGACGATCACGCGGCCGCCCTTGTCGGACAGCTCGCGGATCGTGGGGACCAGGCGCTCGATACGGGTCAGGTCGGAAATCTTCCCGTCCCGCACCGGCACGTTGAGATCCGCGCGCAGGAGAACTTTCTTCCCGCGCGGATCAAGCCCGTCGAGCGTGCGCCAGCTGTCCCCGGACATCAGAGTGCTCCGAATACGGCGGCGGTATCGGACATACGGTTGGAGAAGCCCCACTCATTATCATACCAGGAGCAGACGCGTACCAGCTTGCCGCCGTCCACCAGAGAGGTCTGGGTGGCGTCGAAGGCGGAGGAGGCCAGGCAGTGGTTGAAGTCGGAGCTGACCAGGGGGGCCTCGTTATAGGCGAGGATTCCCTTGAGCGGGCCGGACTCGGAGGCCTTCCTCAGGGCGGCGTTCACTTCCTCGACTGAGCCGGGAATGGTTTTCGGCACGAAATCGAGCGACACGACCGAGACATTGGCCGTGGGCACGCGGATGGCGGTGCCGTCGAGCTTTCCCTTGAGATGCGGAAGCACCAGACCGACGGCCTTGGCCGCGCCGGTGGAAGTCGGGATCATGTTCAGGGCCGCGGCGCGGGCGCGACGCAGATCCTTATGCAGCGTGTCCACCGTGCGCTGGTCACCGGTGTAGGAATGGATCGTGACCATGTAGCCGCGCTCGATTCCGAATGTCTCGTCAAGGATTTTCGCAACCGGAGCCAGACAGTTCGTGGTGCATGATGCGTTCGAGATGACCGTCATGTCAGATGTCAGCACGTCCTGGTTGACGCCGAACACGACCGTTGCATCGACATCCGTTCCCGGAGCGGAGATCAGCACCTTGCGGGCGCCGGCCTGCAGCAGCGGAGCGGCTTTCTCCTTGCTGGTGAACAGACCCGTGCACTCCATGGCCACGTCCACGCCCTTGAAGGGTACTTTGGACGGATCACGCTCGGCGGACACCGCGATCGGGTCCCAGGTCCGGCCATTGGCCGTGATGATCAGGTTTCTGCCCTCGACCCGCACCTCTGCCGGAAGACGACCGTGGACGCTGTCATAGGCCAGAAGATGCGCGTTATCCTCTACGCTGCCGAGATCATTGATTGCGACAGGCACGACATCCGTGCGGCCGCTTTCGATAATGCCGCGCAGGACGAGGCGGCCGATACGACCGAAGCCGTTGATGGCAATTTTGACAGCCACGAGTCATTCTCCGTTGTTGTTATTTACCGTTGCTTACCGATGTCGTTCATACACCCAAATTCCGGCACATGCACGTACTCCCCCGAACGCCGTGACCATGCTTTCGTCCGCTACACGAGCCCGCGATCAGAAATCTTTTTTCCGGTCGGGGCGAAGGATGTCGTGCAGCGTTCATGTCCGGACTGAGACAGAATATGGTGAGTGCGCCTGTGGCCGGGGAGCAGAAATTTCCGCTGTTTCCGGGGCTTCCGGTCTCTGAGGCCACCGGGTTTTCGCTGATGTCACAGGGCTGTCTCAGCCCGGGCTCCGGTCCTGGTTTTTATGATCGGTCCGGGCTGGCGGTCTGAGCGGGGGCCGCCTCGTGTCTGAAGATTTTTATGATCTGCGCGGCAATATCCCGGCGTGAGAGGCGTCCTTCGCGATACCAGCCATCCGCAGAGTTGAGCAGGCTCAGTAGCAGGATTCTGTAGAGGCTCGGATCAATCCCCGGGGCCAGGGGCAGGTCTGCCACCAGTCTGCGGAAGATGGTCTCAAAGCCGTCGCGCTGGATGATCAGTGCCTGCTGCACGCCGGGAGGAACACTCCTGAAGGAATTCACCAGCGGGAGTGTCAGGGAGCCGGTATTGAGGCGGATTTCCAGCACTTCGAGACATGCCGCCTCCAGCCGCTCCAGGGATCGGTCAGATCGCGCAGGACCCTGCTGATGCGATGGGCCGCCGTCTCCAGGGCTTTCTGATGCACCTCTACGAAAAGGGCCTCTTTCGACCGGAAGTAGTGATAGAGCGAACCGGCGAGCAGTCCGGCATGATCGGCAATTTCGCGCATTGAGGCAGCCCGGTAGCCTTTTGCGGCAAAGAGCTGTGTGGCGACCGTAAGAATTTCCCCCCGCCGGTCCGGCTGTGCGCTTTCCGCCATGACGGAACGGTGCGACCTGGCGGTACGCAGGGCAGAGGGCGGGCGGGACATGATCGGGATTCCGGAGGTTCTGCCGGGCATCGGCGGGAATGTCCGTGCGTATCATGAAAAACGCCGTGCGGGATATCCCGCACGGCGTCTGTTCTCCCGATGAAGAGAGGACGGTTCAGGACGGCAGCATCGTCCCGGTCTCGACAAAGCGCTGGTGCCAGGAAAGGGCTTCGTTGAGCAGGTGGGGCGTGTGCAGTCCGTAGGAGGATTTCTTCGCGCGGGCGAGGTAGTCTTCCAGAAGCGGACGATAGGTCGGGTGGGAGCAGTTTCTGATCACCTGCTCGGCACGCTGGACGGGGCCGAGGCCGCGCATGTCGGCGATGCCCTGCTCCGTAACGATGATCTGACTGTCCTGCATGATGTGATCGATATGGGCGGCAAACGGCACGATGGCCGAGATCTTGCCGTCCTTGGCCGTGGAGGTGGACAGGAAGATGGACAGGAAGGAGTTGCGGGCGAAATCACCCGATCCGCCGATTCCGTTCATCATCCGCGTGCCCATGACACGGGTGGAGTTCACGTTGCCGTAGATATCGGCCTCGATCATGCCGTTCATGGCGATACAGCCGAGGCGGCGGATGACCTCGGGGTTATTGCTGACGTCCTGCTGGCGGAGGATGATCTTCTGACGGAAGAAGGACATCCGGTCGTTGATTTCCTTCGCGGCTTCCGGGCTGAGGGAGAACGAGGTTGCGGACGCGATCTTCATGCGGCCGTTCTCGAGCATTTTCAGCATGCCGTCCTGGATCACCTCACTGTATCCCATGAGGTTCTCGAACGGACCTTCATTCAGGCCTTCGAGCACCGCATTGGCAACGTTGCCGACACCGGACTGCAGGGGCAGAAGGGATTTCGGCATACGGCCCTTCTTCACCTCGTGTTCGAAGAAGTCGAGCAGATATCCGGCGATAGCCTTCGCATTCTGGTCCGGAGCGGCGAACGGCGCGTTGCGATCGGACTCCTCCGACATGACAACGGCTGCGACCTTTGAGGGGTCGACCTTAAGCCACGTCTCTCCGATGCGCTGATCCGCCGCGGTGATGGGGATGATGTCGCGTGAGGGCAGTCCGCTGACATTGCCGCGGAAGATATCGTGCATGCCTTCCAGTTCGGGAGACTGCCAGGTGTTGACCTCGATGATGACTTTCTTCGCGACATCGAGGAAGGTCTGGGAGTTACCGACGGAGGAGGACGGAACGATGCCGCCGTCTTCCGTGATGGCCACAGCCTCGACCACGGCAAAGTCGAAATCGCCGTAATCCCCCTGGACGGCGCGGGGTGCGACAACACCGAGATGGTTGTCGAAATATTCGGTCTCTCCGGAATTGATGTTGTTCCGCATTCCGGCGTCGGTGTTGAACGGAGACCGGTAGGACACGCCGTGCGCCTTTGCCAGGACGCCGTCGCACTGCGGACCCGTGGAGGCACCGGTGACAAGACGGACTTTCAGCTCACGTCCGGCCTCCCGCTCTGCCGTGACCCGGTCTGCAAGCGCCATCGGGACGGATTTCGGATAGCCTGCGCCGGTAAAACCGCTGGTTCCGAGCGTGTCTCCGTTGCTGATGAGAGCGGCGGCGGCCTCGGCGGGTTTTACTTTGGAGCGGAAGGCTTCACTGCGAATGCGGTCGTTCATACAACACCGTCCTGTTTCTTCGTTCTTCTGTCGCGGCCGGTCTTTGTGCGTGATGTCTCCGGACCGCGTTACGTCGCCCTGTTTACGCCTGAAATGATAAAAGATACCTGTCACATGGCTGTGTTCGGGGGCAGAAGATGGCGGATTGTGGCATCCGGACGGATCACGAAATCAGGAGCATGACGGAAAAGAGTTTCCTCTCCCCCCTCGTGCCGGGACAGAATCCTGCCCATATTGGCGGGGAGGGAGTCGAGGGAGCCGCTATGGGAGACAGTGACAGCATCAGGAGCAGTGTCAGTCAGCTGGCGGCCGGGCGGCGTATTCGGGTTGTCGGAGATGTTCACGGGGATCTGGTGGCGTTCCGTCATGCGGTCGCGACCGACTGCTTTGTCATCCAGCTGGGAGACCTTGTGGATTATGGTCCCGACAGTGCGGGTGTCCTGCGGCTGATGAGCCGGATCATTGCCGAGGGGCGGGGTCTGTTCGTGCTCGGCAACCATGATCGTAAGCTGGCCCGTGCGCTTTCAGGCCGGAAGGTCCGGCGCGATGCGGTGCTGGAGGCGACGATTGAGCAGCTTCAGGCGCCCGGCAACGAGGATGTTCTGGAGGAGGCGCTTGATCTCCTTCTGGCCGCGCCGGCCTGGCTGCGCCTTGGTGACCGTCTGTTCGTGCATGGCGGCTTTCATCTGAGAATGCTGACCGATGAGCCGCCTCCGGCCACCGGTGACGTGACCCCTGCCCTGTCCCGCGCCCTGTTCGGGGAGGTTACGGGAAAGATGCAGCCCGACGGCTATCCCGAGCGGCGGCTGAACTGGGTGGATCAGATTCCTGAGCCTGTCACTGTCTATTGTGGGCATGACCGGCGCTCCACGGACGGTCGCCCCTGGATTCGCAGCGGCCGCCGGGGCGGAACGGCTGTTTTTATGGATACGGGGGCCGGAAAGGGCGGACATCTGGCATGGATGGACCTTGATCCCGTTACGGAGCCCGACACGGTATTTTTTCCGGAAACCCGTTTCTGAGGAAGAGCGTCTGAAGGGGAGAGTATCTCTGGGGAAAATCGTCTATAGAAAGGCAACGTCATGATTCTGTGTGAGGTTTCTGTCCTTGGCTGACCCGATCCGATCCGCCTCCGAGTCCACATCCTCTTCCGGCGGCACCCCTCCTGCGGCTCTTCAGGCGCTGCGACAGAGCATTGACAACATTGACACGGCGCTGATTGCCATGCTGGCCGAACGGTTCCGCTGCACGCGGGAGGTCGGGGAGCTCAAGGCCCGGTATGGTCTGCCGGCGGCTGATCCGGCGCGCGAGGCACGGCAGATTGCCCGTCTGCGCTCTCTGGCAGAGGGGACGAAACTGGACCCTGATTTTGCCGAGAAATTCCTCGCGTTCATCATCCGCGAGGTGATCCGCCATCATGAGGCGATCGCCCGGGAGGCTGAGGTGCGGGATACGCCCGGAGGCGTGTCAGCCCCGTGAGACCGGTCGAACACCGCCTGATACTGATGCGCCATGCCGAGGCGCTCCCTCCTCCGGGTGGGGATTACAGCCGCGAGACGGATCTGGCCCGCCCGCTCAGTGCTGACGGCATGAAGACGGCCCGCCGCCGGGGGGCGAAGCTTCGGGCTGACCGGATTTCTCCTGATCTGGTACTGTGCAGTCCGGCCATGCGTACACGGCAGACATATGCCGCCCTGCTGCCGTTTGCGGTGCATGACGCGGAGATCCGGATCGAGCAGACGCTCTATAACGCGGATGCGATGGAGCTTCTGGCGCGGCTGAGGGCCAGTCCTGATTCGGCGCATACGGTGCTTCTGGTCGCGCATAATCCGGGAATTACGGAGCTGGCACAGCTTCTCAACGGTGTTGAGACCTCGCTCCGGGAGGAGTTTCTTCCCGCCACTCTGGCGACCTTCCGGGTGGAGGTGGATGACTTTGATTCCGTGGCCCGGGGGTGGAAAAATCTCGGGCCGCGCACCTCGTGGCTGGAATCTTTCTCGCAATTGTGACCGGATGGCGGCAATTTCCTGCTTCCTCGCAAGAAGGTGACAGCCTGCCCTCTTTCCTCACCGGCGTCAGATCGACACTAATCAGGCCACGACCACAACACGACTGCCATGCGGGGCCTCCCGGACGGCAAGAGCGGGAAGGATGACAGGATGAGTGCTTCACAGACAACATCGGCAAAGCTTACGATCGGGGACAAGACTGCGGAATTTCCCGTTCTCCGGGGAGAACTGGGTCCCGATGTCGTCGATATCCGCAAGCTGCCTTCCGAACTCGGTGTCTTTACCTTCGATCCGGGCTATGGCGAGACGGCGTCCTGTGAGAGCAAGGTCACCTTCATCGACGGCGACAAGGGCATCCTTCTTCATCGCGGCTATCCGATCGAGCAGCTGGCCGAGCATGCCACCTTCCCCGAAGTGGCTCATCTCCTCCTCAACGGAGAGCTGCCGAACGAGGCTCAGTACAAGAAATTTGTCAGCGAGCTGACCAATCACACGCTTCTGCATGAGCAGATCCGTAATTTCTTCAACGGATTCCGTCGTGACGCGCATCCGATGGCCATCCTCTGCGGCACCGTCGGCGCTCTGTCCGCCTTCTATCCGGATGCCAACGACATCTCCTGTCCGGAGAGCCGCCATCTCTCTGCGATGCGCCTGATCGCCAAGCTGCCGACGATTTCCGCCTGGGCGTATAAATATACCCAGGGTGAGACCTTCATGTATCCGCGTAACGATCTGAGCTATGCGGAGAACTTCCTCTATATGATGTTCGCGCGTCCGACCGAGGAGTATAAGATCAATCCGGTTCTGGCGAAGGCCATGGACCGTATCCTGATCCTCCACGCCGATCACGAGCAGAACGCGTCCACCTCCACCGTCCGTCTGGCCGGGTCCACGGGTGCCAATCCGTTTGCCTGCGTTGCCGCCGGTATTGCCGCTCTGTGGGGCCCTGCTCATGGCGGTGCGAACGAGGCCGTTCTGAAGATGCTGTCCTCCATCGGCAGCAAGGAGAACATCCCCGAGTTCATCCGCCAGGTGAAGGACAAGACCAGCGGCGTGAAGCTGATGGGCTTTGGTCATCGCGTCTACAAGAACTTCGATCCGCGTGCGAAGATCATGCAGCAGACCTGCCACGAGGTTCTGAGCGAGCTGGGCATCAAGGACGATCCGCAGCTTGATCTGGCTGTCGAGCTGGAAAAGATCGCCCTGAGCGACGACTACTTCGTGCAGCGTAAGCTGTATCCGAACGTCGATTTCTATTCCGGCATCATTCTCAAGGCGATGGGCATTCCGACCAGCATGTTCACCGTGCTGTTCGCCCTGGCCCGCACCACCGGCTGGATCAGCCAGTGGAAGGAAATGATCGAGGAGCCGGGCCAGCGCATCAGCCGTCCGCGGCAGCTCTACACCGGCTCTCCGAAGCGCGACTACAAGCCGATCAGCGCCCGCTGATCCGCACTCCGACTATCTCGGATCTGATGAAACTCCCTGCTTCGGCAGGGAGTTTTTTTGTTATTCTGATGTCTGCGGATGCGGGGATATCTGAGCGTTTCAGCCCCTGAAAGAACAGTCCGTACAGGAACCATCCTCCGGGAATGATCCCTGCAGCGTGTCATTCTCTTCTCACAGCATGCTTGCCACGAGTGTGGGAAGATCGGCTGTAAACTTGAAACCGAACACGACGGCATGACCAATGTGACGGGTGCGGAACGGAGCCCCGCTCTGATCCGGATTGAGAATGCACTGAAGATTGGGCGAGACACGGATGGCAGGGGTCACCTGGGCACCGTAGGCCAGCTCCATGATATACTGATTATGCCGGATATTTTCATTGCCTCCGGCCCAGCTGCGTGCGGCGCGCATACGCTGCATGGCGAGGCTGGAGAAATTCTGCACGTTGACGACGAAACCGATCGTATCCCGCCTGCGTCCGCGGAAAGTCCCTTTCTGCAGGGCTGAATTGCCCCGGGTTTTGTGGAGACGTTTTTTATCTGATTTAAGCGGCTAAAGCATGTGATTTTTGTTGTGCATAAAAGCGGGCCTCAGCTTCTGTTGGCGGGATGTTTCCAATGGAGGACAGGA
>NZ_JAJJND010000047.1 GCF_029759835.1 Acetobacter sp. AN02 | reverse complement strand
CAGCATAAGACAGGTCAGCCTCAGCCCTATGATCCGCAAAATGCCCAACCCGACAGGCTGCTAAAGAAATCAAATATGAGTCAGGGCATCCCAGAGTTGGTATCAGGCTCCTCCACAGGGCGCGTATCATCCGGAAGGGCGATACGCGGGGGACTTCCGACGGGTCCACGCCAAGGATGTAGCGCGCGGTTCTGTGCAGTCCGGTGAAGCGAAAATCCGTCGGCTGCCAGATATGTTCCTCATCATCGAAAAACAGGCCAAGACAATAACTGGCGTAGCAATTCGTATAGATATCCTGCTCTTTTGCATCTTCCTGGCTGATCAGCTTCAGATCCGGATAGCTGTCACGGAACAGGGGAAGGATCGCCCCGGACAGAACACAGGTCACCTCAGCTCCATGTCTGAGTGCAAAACGTTCAGCATAAGGGAACCAGGCCAGAGTATCGCCCAGCGTCCCGACAGGAAACTGAATGATGACTTTCCTGTTCCTGAGATCCAGTTCATGCCGGAAAATCCCGGCGGTGGTCCCGTCCTCACGGATATCGTGAACTTCAAGACCGAAGCGGACATAAAATCGTTTTGAGGACCGGACAAAAGCACCGGCCGTCTCGTTCGTAAAAAGTATATTCCCTGTATCGAGATCTTTTATGACGAACTTCCATTTTCCCGTTTCCCTTACAGGAAGAGAGAGCCTGGCACCCAGATTGAAATCGAAGAAAATCCCCTCAGGCCCTGCAATGACAGGTTGCTGCGGTGGCGGAACGCAGTTCGCCGAAATAGCAGGAGGGGAGGATACGGCAGAGTCAGAACATATATCTTCCGAAGCAGAAGATGTTTCAGAAGAGGGAATCATGATCGAATAACTCTTAGATAAGATAATGAATTATTCGAAGAATAAAATATATTGGTTAATAAACCATGTTCAGGGCGGGGGATTCATATCCGGCGGATGATTGCGCCATTCAGTCTGGAAAAGGGATAACAGGCTGCGGCATTTCATCCATCGTCCAGTCCCCTGTAGCCCACTCCGCACGCAGATGGCGGGCATGGGCATCGAGGGAGGAATCCGTGATTGCAGTGCGAATACCTCTCATAAGCCTCTGATAATAGGAAAGATTATGCCATGTGAGGAGCATCGGTCCCAGTATTTCCTCACAGCGGAACAGATGATGCAGATAGGCACGGGAATGCCGCGTGCAGGCCAGGCAGTCACAATCAGGAGAAAGAGGCCTGGCATCCGAAGCATGCCGCGCATTCCTCAGATTAAGCGTACCACGCTCCGTATAGGCCCGCGCGGTCCGGCCCGCACGACTCGGCATCACGCAATCGAACATATCGACGCCACGCTGCACACTCCCCAGCAGGTCATCCGGGGTGCCCACACCCATCAGATAGCGGGGCTTGTCCTCCGGCATCAGCGGCGTCGTCACATCAAGGGTGGAGAACATGAGTTCCTGTCCCTCACCCACGGCAAGACCGCCGATGGCATATCCCTCAAATCCGATATCCGTCAGGGATCTGACGCTTTCTGCTCGAAGCTGCGGCTCGGTCCCGCCCTGCACGATACCGAACTGACCATAACCCGCACGAGGTATGAACGCCTCACGCGAACGCGCTGCCCAGCGCATGGACAGACGCATGGATTCAGAAATTCTTTCAACGGATGCAGGCAGAGCCGGACATTCGTCAAAACACATCGTGATCGTGGCATCGAGTGCATGCTGAATGGCGGTGGAGCGTTCCGGATCAAGACGATGTTTCGATCCGTCGATATGGGACTGAAACGTCACTCCATCCTGATCAAGTTTCCGCAACGCCCCGAGAGACATAACCTGAAAACCACCTGAATCCGTAAGGATCGGTCCGGACCAGTCCATCATCTTATGAAGACCGCCAAGAGCCCGGACACGCTCCGCTCCGGGCCGGAGCATCAGGTGATAGGTGTTGCCAAGAACAATTCCGGCACCCGTAGAGCGCACGGCATCCATTGTCATGGCCTTGACGGTCCCCACAGTCCCGACAGGCATGAAAGTCGGCGTCGGAACCGCACCATGTGCCGTATGCAATGTCCCGGCCCGGGCCGCGCCGTCAGTCGCCTCAGCAACCCATCTGAAGCCGGTCATCCATTCGATCCTTATCAGAAAATCCGTTATTCAGGCAGATATTTTCTCTGATCCGCCCATATAGGAGCGCAGCACGGGCGGAACGATGATGCTGCCATCCTCTTCCTGCCAGTTTTCCATAACGGCGATCAGGGTGCGCCCGACCGCAAGTCCGGATCCGTTGAGCGTATGCACAAAGGCAGGAGCCCCGCCGGCAGCACGATAGCGCGCGTTCATACGCCTCGCCTGGAAATCCCTCGTATTGGAACATGAGGAAATCTCACGCCAGGCCTGCTGCCCTGGTATCCATGCCTCAAGATCGAATGTCTTCGCTGCGCCGAAACCCGTATCTCCAGCGCAGAGCAGCATCCGGCGATAGGGTATCTCCAGAGCCTCAAGAATTTTCTCGGCACAGCGCGTCATCCGCTCATGCTCGGCTTCACTGTCCTCAGGCTTCGTGACCGATACCATCTCGACTTTTTCGAACTGATGCTGCCTCAGCATACCGCGGACATCCCGCCCGGCCGATCCGGCCTCACTCCGGAAGCACAGGGAAAGCGCCGTCATCCGCAGCGGGAGAACGAATTCCTCAAGTATATCTCCGGCAACAGATGCAGTCAGAGGAACCTCGGCCGTCGGAATCAGCCAGCGTCCTTCCTCCGTTCTGAAGGACTGATCAGAAAATTTCGGAAGCTTGTCCGTTCCGTACATTGCGGCTTCACCCACAAGAACGGGAACATGTGTCTCCGTATATCCGTGCTCGTTCACATGCATATCGAGCATGAACTGGCCAAGAGCACGCTCCAGGCGGGCAAGCGGCCCGCGCAGCATGACAAACCGGGCTCCGGACAGCTTTCCTGCCGTGGCGAAATCCATCTGCGGATAGGAACCCGCTGTAAGAATTTCTCCGATTTCGAAATGCTGCTTCGGAGTAAAAGAAAAATGACGCGGAGCCCCGTGCTCATGAACCACGACGTTCTGCGCCTCGTCCTTCCCGTCGGGAACGGAATCATCCAAGCGGTTCGGCAGGATCGCAAGCATCTGCCGCGTTTCATCATCCAGCCCTGCCGCACGGGCGTCCAGCCCCTCCATATCGGTACGAAGCTGAGCCCCTTCGGCCTCAAGTGCGGAACTGTCTCCTCCGGCCTTTCTGATTGTACCGATCTCTTTTGAAAGTGCATTACGCCGCGCCTGCTTTTCTTGAAGGCGGGTCAGAGCCTCACGCCGCTCTTCATCCAGACGCAGGACAGTAGCGGCAACAGGCTCAGCACCCCGGCGGATCAGGGCGGCGTCAAAAGCTTCCGGGTCAGCGCGAAGTGCGCGGAGGTCGTGCATCAGTCTGCCTCTGCTGTTTTTTCTGGTTCAACAAAACGCGTGGAAATAATGGAAATTTCGTAAAGGAGGATCAGGCATACAGCCAGACCGATCTGGGAAAACATATCGGGAGGCGTCAGAACGGCCGCAGCAACGAATGTGCCGACAATGGCATAGCGCCGGAAACGCCGAAGCTGTCCGGAGGTCACGATACCTGCCCGTGCCAGAAGTGTCAGAACCACCGGCAGTTCAAAGGAAACGCCAAAAGCCATGATGAGCTTCATCACAAGAGACAGGTATTCGGACACCTTGGCCTGAAGCTCGATCTGCACTCCGCCAGGACCGCCGCTGGTCTGGAAAGAAAGAAAGAACTTCCAGGCAACAGGAAAGATGAAATAATACGCCAGTGCGGCACCGGACAGAAACAGAAGCGGCGTGGCGACCAGAAACGGCGCGAAGGCCCGTTTTTCAGAACGGTAAAGCCCCGGCGCGATAAACATCCATAACTGGATCGCAACCATCGGAAAGGACAGAAAACCCGCGCCGAACAGAGCAACTTTCAGATACGTGAAAAACGCCTCATACAGAGCCGTATAGATCAGATGAGGTTCCTCACCGTTCCTGCGCATGACATCGCCCAGAGGCTGGGCAAGAAAAAGATAGATATCACCGGCAAAGTGATAGCACAGGGCAAAACACACGCCGAATGTGGCAAGCGACCACATAAGACGCCGCCGCAGCTCAATCAGATGATCCAGCAGCGGCATTGCCTCGTCATGAATCGGATCGTCGTTCCGTGCAGCAGACATGCGGATCAGTGCTCCGCCTGAGAAGAGCTGGAAGGAACGGCCTGGCTCCCGTGATAGATACGCACGGGCGGCAGAATGGCCGGTCTGCGCAGACGCGGCATTTCCTCCCGGATACGTCTGGCCGTCATAGGCGGCAGGATCGCGGGCAGGCCGGGATCAGCCTCCTCCCGGACAGAGGCGATCCGGTCGGGAGAATGCAGTTCCCCTGTCGCAATGCCCCGGCCTGTGCCGGAAGAAAGATCAGGGAGCGAAAGGTCAGGCAGAACAGGCGGCTCCATCGCCCGCTGAAGACTGCCGTCGCCATCCACCGTGCGCATAATATGACGGCGGACATCCATCGAGCGCAGATCACGCACCGAATTACGGACCTCGGACAGATCCGCCTCGCGCATGAACTCGTCGAAATGTTCCTGAAATTCCGAAGCCATACCGCGCAGCTTTTTCACAGCCTTCTTCACGGCGCGGATGGCAACCGGCATGTCTTTCGGACCGATGACCAGCAGGGCCACGACCCCGATCAGAGCAAATTCCGACCACGCGAAGTCAAGCATCATTCCCGCCCGGCGCGGATAACCGCGCAGATAAACCAGCCGTCCCCCCAGACCGGAGACCCCCCTGCCCTAGCACGTCTGCCGTCAGGGAGAAAATCTCCGCGTCTCTCACGCGTCCTCCTCTCCGGCCTGCGCCTCAGAAGCCAGAAGATCGGCTGTCTCCGCCTGCGCTTCCTCCGTCCGGGGCAGCGCTTCGGGCAGCTCGGTCATCAGTTCCTCACGCCGCGGAAGATCACCCAGCCCCTTCAGCCCGAAATGACGCAGGAAATCGGCCGTCGTCCCCCAGAGCACCGGACGCCCGGGAACCTCCTTGCGGCCACGCGGTGCAATCAGGGATTCCTCAATCAGCGTATCCAGAACATTCTGACCCAGAGAGACACCGCGGATGTCCTCGATTTCCGCCCGGGTACAGGGCTGATGATAGGCAATGATCGCAAGCGTCTCCATGGCGGCCCGTGCCAGCCGGCGCGGCCGGGGCAGAACTTTCGTCAGCAGCGGAGCAAGATCCGGTGCCGTGCGGAACTGCCAGCCTCCGGCCACTTCCGAAGGCAGCACCCCGCGCCCGGCATAACGGGTCTGAAGCGCATCAAACACGGCCCTCAGACAGGTATCCAGATCCTCGACCCCGTCGGGCACAAGATCCTGATTTTCCAGAAGAGACAGGATCGCCTTCGCACTCACCGGCGCGCTTGCGGAAAAAATCATCGCCTCCACAAGGCGCACGACCTGATCAGAGGGCCAGATATCCTGCGTGATATCCGTCATTCCATCTCCCCGGCCTCAGCCGTCATTTCCATCTCTTCCTGAGGGCGGAGAAAGATCTTTCCGAAAGCCTCATCCTGTTTCAGTTCCAGCATCCCGCTTTTCGCAAGTTCCAGCCCGGCAATCAGAGTGCCGGCCATAGCGGCCCGCCCGGCTCTGGCCCGGTCCGTCACATCCGTTTCCGGCAGAGCCTCGGGAAGATAGCTGTCCAGAGAGCTCCAGCCCGGCGGCGTACTCCCCAGAAGCCGCCGCAGCCGCACCAGCGCATCCTGCACGGTCCAGAACCGGATCACACGCGGCCGGTAAATCCTCTTTCTGGCCGTCCGGCGGATCACCGCCATCCATGCCCGCATCAGCTGCGGCACATCCAGCGCAAGGCCGGACCGGTCGATCTCCACCAGCGTTTCGGCCTCACCCCGCGCAAACACGTCCCGGCCAAGCTGATCACGGGCGGAAAGCCAGGCCGCCGCCGCACTCATCCGGGCCAGTTCCTCAAGACGCTCCTGCAGAAGCTCCGCCGCATCGGCAGCCTCCTCATCCGGTCCGTCCTCGGATGGAAGAAGCAGCCGCGATTTCAGCCACGCCAGCCACGCGGCCATCACCAGCCAGTCCGCCGCCAGCTCCAGCCGCACACGCCGGGCAGACTCAACGACGGCAAGATACTGCGTCACCAGATCAAGGATGGAGATACGGGCAAGATCGACTTTCTGCGCCCGCGCCAGCTCCAGAAGCAGGTCCAGAGGCCCCTCGAAACCGTCGAGATGCAGGACCGGGGCGGTAAACAGTTCCCCTTCGCCGGGTGCGGAGCCGGAAGGCGGCTCCGCTGCGATCGCCCCGTCAGGCGCCATGACCGCGCCGTTTACGGACGCAGCGGCGTGCACGCATGGCCCTGCGTGCGCATGCCGGCGCAGAACGCCTGAGCTTCCGACAGGCTGGCAAAACCACGGGTCCGCAGGCGATAGAAGATCGCGTTATCATGCGTGACCTTCTCGATCAGCGGCGTATGCGAGCCGATCAGATCCGGAGACGTCTCGCGAATCCGCGTCCATTCCTGCAGCGCGGAGGCTTCGGAATTCAGCGCCGCAAGCTGCACGCCATAGGTATCCTTCCCGGCAGCAGCACCGGCCGCCTGAACCGGCTTCACCGTGGTCACCGGCTTCGGTTTTACGGCAGCAGCAGGCTTTGCAGCAGCACGGGCAGGCTTCGTGGCAGGTGCGGCCACCGGTGTAGAAGCGGCAGCCCCGGACTCCGCAGGTGCTGCAGGTTCGGAATCAGCAGCAGATGCCGCATCCGGTGTGGCGGGCACTTCCTCATCGCTCTTATCGGAAGCCGGAGCAGCGGCAGACGGGGCTTCGGGTCCTGCTGCAGCACCCGCATCAGAAGCACCGTCGGACGCCGCATCAGCCGGAGCCGCACCCGTACCGGCAGCAGCACCGTCCGCCGCTCCGTCTCCGGAAGAGGCGGTATCACCGTCCTTTTTCACGCCATAACGCGCTGCCAGCGCCGCAGGGTCCGGCTGTTCCGGTCTGGGCATGACATGCGGTTTCCCGTCATCAGCAGGCTCTTCCAGCGCTGTGAGATCATTCGCTTCCATCCCGCCCGGATTGGCCGGCTTGTCGCGAACAGGCGCAGGTGGCGGCGCAATAACGGGAATTCCGCTCTGATGATGGGACAGCAGCGACCAGCTGCCGATGCCGAGCACAAGCAGTCCGCCAAGCCCCAGGGCGCCCCAGGTCAGCCAGCGCGTAGCCTTGTCCTGCGGGATCAGACCGCCCGCCAGCATCCCGCCGCGACGCACAGGCTCCGGATCATCATAATCCGCAGCCATCCGCTCGCGCGCACGGTTCAGCCGGTCCGCATGAGGGTCCGGCGGGGTGACGTCTCTGGGATCATCGCTCATCGCATTTCCTCTACCGGTTCAACGCCAAGAAGGAGCAGACCGCTGCGCAGGGTCGCTGCCGTCGCCGCCACGAGTGCGAGACGGGCCTTCGTCGCCTCCGGCTGATCTTCCTGCAGGAAGCGCAGCGTCGTATCATCACGGCCCTTATTCCACAGCCCGTGGAAATCAGCAGCCAGATCGCCCAGCCAGAACGCAATGCGATGCGGCTCCCGCGCCAGCGCCGCGGATTCCACCGTGCGCGGCCAGGAGGCCAGACGGCGGATCAGCGCGGTCTCCGCCTCCGAATCCAGCCCGTCCGTCGCAGCCTGAGACAGCACCGTATCCGTCGTCGCGTCCGCCCCGAACATCTCGGCTCCGGCCCGAAGCACCGAACGGCAGCGGGCATGGGCATACTGCACGTAAAATACCGGATTATCCCGCGTCTGTGCCACAACGGCGTTCAGATCAAACTCCATCTGCGCGTCGCTCTTGCGGGTCAGCATCGTAAAGCGGACCGCATCACGCCCCACCTCATCCAGCAGATCACGCAGCGTCACGAAATTTCCTGCCCGCTTGGACATCCGCACCGGCTGCCCGTCGCGCACGATATGCACGATCTGACACAGCAGAACCTCAAGCGGCGTCTTCCCGTCCGAAAGCGCCTTCACCGCCGCCTTCATCCGGCTGACATAGCCGCCATGATCCGCGCCGAGCACATCAACCAGCACATCCGCACCGCGCGAGATTTTGTCAGCGTGATAGCCGATATCATTCGCGAAATAGGTGTTGGACCCGTCGGACTTGCGGAGCGGACGATCCACGTCATCCCCGAATTCCGTCGAACGGAACAGCGTCTGCGGGCGCGGCTCCCAGTCATCGGGCAGCTTGCCCTTGGGCGGCTCAAGAACGCCCTCATACAGCAGGCCCTTGCCGGCCAGAGCATCAATTGCCCGGTCCACGATCCCGTCGCCAAGCACTTTGGCCTCGGACGTGAATACGTCGAAGGACACGCCGAGATCCGCAAGATCAGCCCGGATCCCCTCCAGCATCCGCGCAACGGCAAAGCTGCGGACCTCAGGGAACCACTTCTCCGGATCGGCAGGCTGTCCGCCCGGCTCTGCAAATGCTTCCCCGAACTGCGCCTTCAGCGCCTCACCGACGGGGATCAGATATTCACCGCGATACTGCAGCCCGCCCGGCACCAGAGCGGAAAACTCTTCTTCCGTCAGGGACGTGCCAAGCTGCTCCAGATAACGCCAGTAGGCCGCCCAGGCGAGCATGGCCACCTGCGCCCCGGCATCGTTGATGTAGAATTCCCGCGTGACGTCATAACCGGCCTTTTTCAGCAGGCTGGCCAGCGCATCACCTACAACGGCCCCGCGGCAATGCCCGACATGAACCGGACCGGTCGGATTGCACGACACATATTCAACATTCACCCGGATACCGCGTCCGCCCTCGCCCTCGCCCCAGGCCTCCCCGGCCTGCAGAACGGCGGGCACCACGGAACGGAGCGTCTCCGGAGACAGCGTGATGTTCACAAAGCCCGGCCCGGCCGCCTCCGCGCGGGCGATCCCGTCCACCTTCAGGAGTGCTGCAACCAGATCAGCCGCCAGATCGGCAGGCTTTCGCCGCGCGGGCTTCGCCGCCAGCAGCGCCGCGTTCGTCGCCATATCTCCATGCGCCGGATCACGCGCGGGTGTCAGCTCCACACGTCCGAGAACATCCTCGCCGATTTCAGGAACAACCGCACGCAACGCCTCCAGCACATGCGCACGATAGCGATGAAACAGACAACCGGACATCCGCAGGAACTCCTCCCCAGCCTGATCCCCCGGCAGAAAAGGACAGAATGCGCCGGAGCAGGTCAGACCTCATACAGCGCATTGCGTCCGGATGCGACCGGGTTTTGCCGATAATCAGCCCTGGAAAGGAGGTTTTCAGTCCTTCGCAGCTGCCGGAGCAGGGGCTCCGGCCTGCTGAAGAACCAGCAGCTCATTATTCTGCACGTCATAAAGCCCGAGCGTCCCGCGCGGAGACCCCTCCGCCCTGACCACCTTGCCAAGAGCCTCGGTCAGACGGTTTTCGGTCATGATCGCAGGGCAGAACATCCGCGTGGCCACGACGGGACCGAAGCTGTAGCCGGTCTCCGTCTGCGTCAGATGTGTCCGCAGGCGGTTGCACCCGCCGAAACCGGACACGTCACCATTGTCGGAAACGACGAGGAACGGGAATTTCCCCGTCTCACCACCGCCTTCCTGCCCGACCAGAGGCGTCCCGCCGACACTCACAACGTCCCAGTGTCCCGGTGTGATCCGTGCGGACTCGCCCTGCGGCTGGTCAGATACACAGCCCGTCAGAAGAAGAGCAAGGCCCGCAGAAGTCAGGAAACACGCTTTAGAACGAAAATTCACCGGACGAAGTCTTTCCTGTTGTGGTCAGCAAGGCTCGTGTATCCGGAGCAGGACCCCGGTTCCGGAAAGAGACACGGTCCCTCCGGTCCCTTTATTTTATGAGAAATCAGGCCGTTTGCAAATGCATATTCCTAAAAAATGGAAAGACGCATCCTGCAGACAGAAACCGGAACGATACATGGAAAAAGAGAATATCCTGCAGCCAGGCGCGGCAGCCTGGACGGGAGGAAAGACCCGAAAATCCGTCTTGGGAATCAGCCACACCCGAACGGCCCCGCGGGCCGCACGAGGCCGGGAAGATCAGCCCCGGCGCACGAAACTCCAGTAAAGCGGCGTACGTCCGCATCGGAGCGCCTTGGCCTCATATCGCGTCGGCGGCCAGTCATCGGGCCGACTGCGGGCCGGCTCGGTATAATCAAAAAAATCCTGAGACGTCATGACATCCGTCACCCAGGCCTGATAGGTCGGATCATCACTGGCCACGCGCCAGACCGCGCCGGGCTTTAGAGCACGGGCCACGACCGGCAGATTCCCCGGATGCACGAAGCGCCGCTTGGCATGTCGCGCCTTCGGCCACGGATCAGGAAACATCAGAAACAGACGGCTCAGGGACGCCTCAGGAAGAGCCGTAAGAAGCTGTCGTGCATCCTCATCCCACAGACGAAGGCCGGCCGGAAGCGATGCATCCGCCTCGCTCAGCCCTTCCGGAACCAGACGCGAGAGCAGGGAACACAGCCCGTTCTCAAACACCTCACAGGCAATATAGCCGACATCCGGATGCGCTTCGATCTGGGAAACAACATGCTCGCCACCGCCAAACCCGACCTCAAGCCAGAGTTCGTTCCGGGGCGGAGCAAAGGCAGCAGCCGGACCTCCCGCCTGATCCGCAGGAAAGCGCAGACGCGGCAGGGTGATGTCCAGAAGGCGCTGCTGCCTGGGACGCAGCGGATGACCCCGCTGGCGTCCGTAAAGCCGCTCTGCCGGTGGTTTCAGGCCACCGGCAGAGACGGAGGTCTCAGCGGTTGAAGGCACTGCGCAGGGCCGGCACCAGATCGGTGCGCTCCCACGGGAAGGTATCCGCATCCTCATCCGGCGTGCGGCCGAAATGACCATAGGCCGAAGTCGGAACATAGATCGGACGGTTCAGACGCAGATGCTCGCGAATACCGCGCGGGCTGAGGTTCATGACCTCACGCAGAACATCCCCCAGCTTCGTCTCATCCACATCCTGACCCGTACCGTCCAGATCCACATAGACCGACAGGGGATGAGACACGCCAATGGCATAGGACAGCTGCAGCGTGCAGCGATCAGCCAGACCGGCCGCAACAATGTTCTTCGCCAGATAACGGCAGGCATAGGCCGCCGAACGGTCCACCTTGGTCGGATCCTTACCGGAGAACGCACCACCGCCATGCGGAGCCGCACCGCCATAGGTGTCCACGATGATCTTGCGGCCCGTCAGACCCGCATCGCCATCCGGTCCGCCAATGACGAAAATTCCGGTCGGATTGACATAGAATTCCTTATCCGGCGGCACCCAGCCTTCAGGAAGAACGTCCCGGACAATTCCGCCCAGATGCTCACGCAGCTCTGCCTGATCCATGCCCTCATCATGCTGCGTGGAAATCACGACAGACGTCGCACCGACCGGACGGCCGTCCTTATAACGCAGCGTCACCTGGCTCTTGGCATCCGGCTGCAGACCAGCCGCACGCGGATCTCCGGCACGACGCAGATCGCGCATCGTCTCCAGGATCTTGTGGGAATAATACAGCGGAGCCGGCATCAGCGTGTCGGTCTCTCTCGTGGCGAAACCGAACATGATGCCCTGGTCGCCCGCACCCTCATCCTTCTCTCCGGCGCTGTCCACGCCGACGGCGATATCAGCGGACTGTGCGTGCAGATAATTGCTGATTTCCGCGTTTTTCCAGGAGAAGCCGCTCTGGTCATAACCGATGTCGCGGATCGCCTCACGTGCCGCCTCGACCAGCAGCTCAGAGGTGACGGAAGCCGGACCACGGACCTCACCGGCCAGAACGACGCGATTGGTGGTCACAAGGGTCTCGCACGCCACGCGCGCTTCCGGATCGGCAGAGAGATAGGCATCGAGAACCGTATCGCTGATCCGGTCTGCCACCTTATCGGGATGGCCCTCGGAAACGGATTCCGAAGTAAACAGGAACTCGCCGTGTTTGCGCATGATGTGCCGACAGCCTCACAAAGGACAGGAAGGGGTCTCAGACCCGTGAAATTCCCGCGAAAAAATCGCGCGAAAAGGGATAGCCCGTTTGACCCAGGATGCGTCCCGGGTCAAGTTCCCGCTCGGGAAAGACAGTCATGCCTCAGGCTATGTCCCTGTAAAAGCTCTGTTTCCGCAGGATCAGGATTTCAGGCCCAGCACGTTTTCCATGTCATAAAGACCGGGCTCGTGCCCCGCCAGCCACAGGGCGGCCTGCACGGCACCATCGGAAAAGACACGACGATCAAAGGCGCGATGCGTCAGACCGATCTGCTCGGCCGCCGAGGTAAACAGCAGTGTATGCTCGCCCACGATCTGCCCGCCCCGCAGGGCCGCAAAGCCGATCGCCCCTTCCGCCCGCGCGCCCGTATGCCCGTCACGCCCGCTCTCCTTCACATCGGACAGGCAGACATCCCGCCCGTCCGCCACGGCCTCACCGATCGCCAGCGCCGTTCCTGACGGCGCATCAACCTTCTGCCGGTGATGCATCTCCACAATCTCGGCATCATATGAACGCGCAGGAAGTGCTGCCCCCATCTGTCGCGCCAGCCGCAGGACAAGCGTGACACCGGGTGAGAAATTTGCCGCCTGAATCACGGGAATATCCGCCGCAGCCGCAACGACGGCAGCCTGCTCCTGCCCGGAAAGCCCGGTGGTACCCAGAACCCAGGGCGTCCTGCGATCCGCAAGAGCACGTGCATGTGCCGCAACTGTGCTGACATGCGTAAAATCGATCACGAGATCGGACACATCCGCAAGGTCCTCAATCCGTGCGAACACGGGAGCCCCCTCCACCGGAGCACTCTCCGTCAGGGCCGTTCCGCCTGACAGACACGCGGCGGGCGCGTCCTGCACGCTGCGGACCAGCATCCGGCCCATCCGGCCGTGGATTCCGGCAATGCCGATGCGAAGAGTTCCGGAGGTCATGGCGCGGCGTCCCGATCTGTCAGGGGAAAGTCCCGGAAGCCATACGTCGTTTGGCCACGGGCTTCAACATGCCCGTGGTCACGGCAGAATACGACGCGCCGCCCCGGTCATGACACGGGAAGGCAGCTCTGCACGCCTCCCGTCTCGCCACGCTCCAGCTCCAGCAGCCACCGCTTATCATCCACGCCGCCATCGCTGGAAAATCCCCCCAGCCCCTTCGCTCCGAGCACACGATGGCAGGGTATCAGGATCGGGATCGGATTGCTCCCGACAGCCCCGCCGACAGATCGCGGAGACCCGCCTACCAGGGATGCAACCTCGCCATAGGTCAGGGTCTGTCCGCAGGGAATCGTCAGAAGAACATCCCACACACGCCTCTGATAGACCGTCCCATGCGGGCGCATCGGTAACGGAAACACGCCCCCGGGGTGATCAAACCATGCATCAAGCCAGGCACAGGCCTGCTCCAGAAACGGCGTATTCTCCTGGTCCCGCCCGCGGCCCCAGTCCAGAGAAATCAGCGCGCCGTCTTCCTCCGTCAGGGTCAGGGAGCCAAGCGGCGAATGCATGGAAAGCTGGGGCATGATCCGGATACCTGTAGCCAGTGATCTGAATATAGTATGAACCCGTCTTGCGCATCGTGACAAGAAAGAGATCAGCCTCCGCCATGACTTCCTCCTCCGACGTCATCTTCGCTCTGGCATCCGGCCTGGAACGTGCCGCCATCGCGGTGATGCGGGCCAGCGGACCGGACAGCGGAGCCGTGCTCAGCCGCCTGTGCGGCAAGCTGCCCGCACCGCGCAGAGCCTCACTCCGGCCGCTCTGGCGCGACGCGTCCGGGCACAGAGACCGGCTGGACGACGCGCTGGTGCTGTGGTTCCCCGGACCACAGAGCTATACGGGAGAAGACAGCTTCGAGCTGCATCTTCACGCAGGCCCCGCCGTCATCGCCGCCGTCTCCGAAGCCCTGACAGAGGCCGGCGCGCGTCCCGCCGAAGCCGGGGAGTTCACACGACGGGCTTTTGCGAACGGGCGACTCGATCTGACGGAAGCCGAGGGAATTGCCGATCTCATCGCGGCAGAGACACAGGCCCAGCGCAGGCAGGCCCTCGCCCAGGCCGACGGCGCACTCAGCCGCATATGCAATGACTGGACAGAACGCCTGCGCATTCTCGTCGCGCGCCAGGAAGCCCTGATCGATTTTCCCGACGAAGACCTGCCCCCGGAAGTCGGGGCCGCCACCGTAAGCGGCATCACGACATTGCGAGATGAACTCTCCGCCCATCTTGCCGACAGCGCACGCGGAGAACGGATTCGCACAGGGCTGACTATTGCGATCGCAGGGCGACCCAATGCGGGAAAATCCAGCCTGCTCAACCTGTTCGCCGGACGGGATGCGGCAATCGTCTCTCCTCTGGCGGGAACCACCCGGGACGCCATAGAAACCGTGATCGTCATCGGCGGACTCAGGGTTACGCTGGTTGATACGGCAGGCCTGCGGGAGGCGGCCGATCCCATTGAGGCAGAAGGCGTGCGCCGGGCGATGTTTCACGTGAAACATGCCGATCTTTGCGTGCAGATGTTCACGGCCAACGAGCCGCCTGAAGAAATTCTTCCTGATGCGATCCTGGTGTGCAACAAGACGGATCTGTATCCGCCGCCGGATCATATCAATGACCGGCCCGTGCTCGGACTGAGTCTTCTGACGGAGCAGGGGCTGGACGGGCTGAAGAAGGAACTGGAAGCCCGTGTCGTGGCTCTGACATCAGGCCGCGCAGGTGCTCCCCTGACCCGGTCCCGCCATCGTGCCGCCGTGTCAGAGGCATTGCAGTGTCTGGACCGTGCCCTGATCCAGGAATGGCCGGAAATACGCGGAGAGGATCTGCGTGTGGCGCTCCGGGCGCTGGGGCGGCTGACCGGTGCGGTCGGAGTGGAGGATATTCTCGATACGGTCTTCGGGCAGTTCTGTATCGGAAAATAGAAAGACGGAAGAAGCAGGGTCTGGAGAGATGGAAACGACACGGTTCGATGTCATCGTGGTGGGCGGCGGGCACGCGGGAAGCGAGGCCGCGGCAGCGGCCGCACGTTGCGGCGCCCGGACGCTGCTGCTGACGCACCGGAAAGATACGGTCGGCGTGATGTCATGCAATCCGGCCATAGGCGGAATAGGAAAGGGCCATCTCGTGCGCGAAATCGACGCACTTGATGGCGTCATGGCGCGCGCCGCTGATCTGGCCGGTATTCACTTCAAGCTGCTCAACCGCTCCAAAGGTCCGGCCGTTCATGGTCCGCGCGCGCAGGCAGATCGTGGCCTGTACAGAAAGGCCGTTCAGGATATCCTGAGTGCAACCGAGGGACTTTCCATTGAGGAAGGCGCGGTTGCCGATCTGCTGATCGCGGCAGACAAATCCGTCAGCGGCGTGGTGTGCGAGGACGGGCGTATCTATGAAGCCCGCAGCGTCGTCCTCACAGCCGGAACATTCCTGCGCGGTGTCATCCATATCGGACATCAGAACACGCCCGCCGGTCGGGTGGGAGAAGCTCCGGCCAACGCGCTCGGGGCCCGCCTGGAAGCGCTGGATCTTCCAATGGGACGGCTGAAAACCGGTACACCGGCACGTCTGCGCAAAAGCAGCATCGACTGGGACGGGCTCCAGGCTGATCCCGGAGATGCCACGCCCGAGCTTTTCAGCCGGAGCAGTTCCGGCCCGGTCAACCCGCAGGTCAGTTGCCGCATCACGGCCACAACCGAAAAAACACATGAAATTATCAGAGAAAATATAAATCTCTCTGCGGTCTATGGCGGAGCCATCGCCGGGCGGGGTCCGCGTTACTGTCCGTCGATTGAGGACAAGGTCGTCCGCTTCGCAGAGAAAACATCTCACCAGATTTTTCTGGAACCGGAAGCCCTGCCGGACAACCCCGGAGGAGATCTGGTCTATCCGAACGGAATCTCAACATCCCTGCCCGCAGACGTGCAGGAGCGGATGATCCGGACAATGCCCGGCCTCGAACACGCAGAGATCGTTCGTCCCGGATATGCCGTCGAATATGACTACATCGACCCCCGCGCCCTGAATCCGACACTGGAACTGCGCGCGCTCCCCGGCCTGTTTCTGGCCGGTCAGATCAACGGCACGACCGGATATGAGGAGGCCGGGGCACAGGGTCTCCTCGCTGGTATGAATGCGGCACGCCGGGCAGGAGGAAGCGACTGCGTCACGATCGACCGCGGGCAGGGCTATATCGGGGTCATGATCGACGATCTCACAACCCAGGGTGTGTCCGAACCGTATCGCATGTTCACCTCCCGCGCGGAATATCGACTGACCTTAAGAGCAGATAACGCAGACCTGCGCCTGACACCTGCCGGTATCGATTTCGGCTGCGTCGGCGCACAGAGAGCCGCCCTGTTCAGAGCCGATAAAAAATCTATCGACGGGGCGATGGAACGGGCAGAAACGGACACATGGACACCGGCACAGATCATCGCGGAAGACGTCTCCGTGGCACAGGACGGACGCCGCCGCACCCTGATCGAGGTTCTGGCCGCCGGAGCTTCGTCCGATATCGCCTCACGTCTTGCCCCCTGGTTTTCGGAGCTCTCTCCCCGCGTCAGGCAGCATGTGCAGACGGAAGCCCGCTATGGCGGATATCTTGTCAGACAGGCGCGGGAAATCAGGCAGCTTGAGGCCGAAACGGCGCTTGCCGTACCACATGATTTCGATTTCGCGACCGTGGGAGGGCTGAGCGCAGAGATGCAGGAGCGTCTGGAGCGCGCCCGTCCGTCAACCTTCAGTGCAGCACAGCGCATTCCCGGAATGACTCCTTCCGCACTGATGGCCCTGCTCAGCCGCCTGAAACAGGCCGCCTGAGCATGGATGTTTCACGTGAAACGCAGGAACGCCTGGAAGTCTTCGCTGCACTCCTCACGAAGTGGAACGAGAAAATCAATCTCGTCTCACCAAAGGACATGGCGCATCTCT
This sequence comes from Acetobacter sp. AN02, assembly GCF_029759835.1. Classification (GTDB taxonomy): domain Bacteria; phylum Pseudomonadota; class Alphaproteobacteria; order Acetobacterales; family Acetobacteraceae; genus Acetobacter. Next base: position 2,286 of record NZ_JAJJND010000047.1, on the reverse strand, counting down.
GGCCCCGCCACATAGAAGACAGCCTCGAACTCGTTCCTCTGGTCCCTCCCGGCAGTGTCGTAACCGATCTCGGATCAGGCGGAGGATTTCCCGGGCTGATCCTTGCCATCGCCGCCGATGCACATGTCACGCTGGTCGAGTCCGATCAGCGGAAATGCGCCTTCCTGCGTGAGGCCGCCCGCGTGACCGGCTGCAGGGCAACAATCGTTCCGTCCAGGATCGAGTCGGTCAGCCTGCCTCCCACGCCGATCGTGACAGCTCGTGCTCTGGCCGATCTGCCGCTTCTCCTCGAATGGGCCGCCCCGCTCCTCAGACCGGACGGATATGCGCTTTTCATGAAGGGCAGACAGGCAGAAGATGAGTTGACCCGTGCCGCCCGCGACTGGCACATGACCCTCTCAAGACTCCCCGGCCGTTCTCCGGACGGCGTCATCCTCAGAGTGAGTAATCTCACACGTGTCTGATTCTCCCCGCCCGAAAAAATCCTCCTCCTCCGCTCCGTCATCCCGGGGCGCACAGGTTCTGGCCATGGCGAACCAGAAAGGAGGCGTCGGCAAGACCACGACCTCCATCAATCTCGCCGCCGCGCTGGCCGGACTGGGTAAGAAGATTCTGCTGGTCGATCTCGATCCGCAGGGAAACGCCTCCACAGGTCTCGGCATAGGCTACGATGCCCGGCAGAACGGAAGCTACGCCCTGCTTCTGGGTGAAGCCGATCCGGCCGCCCTTCTGCGTCCGACCGAAGTCGGAAACCTCAGCATCGTTGCCGCCGATACCGATCTGGTCGGCGCGGAGGTCGAGCTGATCGCAGCAGAAGATCGCGAACACCGCCTGAAAAAAGGCCTCGCCGGGCTGAAAGCGCAGTACGATTTCATTCTGATCGACTGCCCTCCCAGCCTCGGCCTGCTGACCCTGAACGCCCTTGTCGCGGCCGACGGTGTCATCGCTCCGCTGCAGTGCGAGTTCTTCGCGCTGGAAGGGATCAGCCATCTGAAGAAAACCATCGACCGCGTCAGGAAACAGCTCAATCCGGATCTGAAAATATCCGGTATCCTCCTGACAATGTACGACCGGCGGAATAACCTCTCCGAACTCGTCGCCGCCGATACGCGTGCCTTTTTCGGAGATGCCGTTCTGGACACGGTCATCCCGCGGAATATCCGGATTTCCGAAGCCCAGAGCCACGGGCTGCCGGTCATGCTGTATGACGCCCGCTCCAGCGGAGCCGCAGCCTATACTGATCTGGCCAGAGAAATCGTAAAACGGCGAAGCAGGAAAGACTGATCCCGATGGCAAAAAAACCACCCCAGCGCCTCGGCCGCGGTCTTGCCGCCCTGCTCGGAGATCTTCCTGTCCCGGGTGCAGCCGCAGTCCCGTCACCGGCAGCCCAGCAGACTGCCGAGACATCCCCCCGCAACGGGCAGATCTCCTCTGTCCCGGTGGACATGCTCGAACCCGGCCCGTTCCAGCCTCGGCAGAATATGGACCCGGCAGCCCTGGAAGAGCTGGCGGAATCCATCCGTCGCCAGGGCGTGCTCCAGCCGGTGCTGGCCCGCCCCCATCCGGACAAACCCGGACATTATCAGATCATCGGCGGAGAACGCCGCTGGAGAGCCGCGCAGAAAGCACAGCTGCACGATGTGCCGGTGCATATCCGCACGCTGAGCGACACCGATGCGATGGCCGCAGCCCTGGTCGAGAATCTCCAGCGCGCCGATCTCAATCCGATCGAGGAAGCCGAGGGCTTCAGCCGCCTGATCGAAGACTATCACCTGACCCAGGACGAACTGGCCACCCTGATCGGCAAATCCCGCCCGCACGTGGCCAACACCCTGCGCCTTCTGCGTCTGCCGGACTCCCTGCGCCGGGACGTGACAGCAGGAAAACTGTCCGCAGGCCATGCCCGCGCCCTGCTGAGCCACCCCGATCCCGTCAGCGCCGCAAGGGAAGTGATCGCAAAAGATCTCTCGGTCCGGCAGACAGAAGCTCTGGCCCAGAAGGCCCTGGCGGCACCTCAGACAACAGGCAAACCGTCCGCGCAGAAGGACACACCTCGCCGGGATCCCGAAATTGCCTCTCTGGAGCGCGACCTTTCAGTAAAACTCGGCCTTCGCGTCGCCGTCACCTTCGACGGAAAAGGCGGCTCGATCCGCTTTGACTACAAAACCCTGGAACAGCTTGACGGCCTGCTCGCACTTCTCAACAGATAATACCAACGGTTATCATGTTTGACCGATATGAGCCCACTTTCTGAGCCCGATGGATTGGATGGTTTGCGGCAGGGCA
>NZ_JAJJND010000046.1 GCF_029759835.1 Acetobacter sp. AN02 | reverse complement strand
AAAAACCGTCAATCAAAGCGCCAAAACCCAGAAATTACTCGCCAAGAACATCAATCAACGGTTCTTCGATCCCTCCACGTCTGGTCGCCGACGTGTTATCCGGAGCGGAAGGCTGTTGCGGGATAGCCCTGAGCGAAGAGGGCGGCGCGGAGGGTTCCGTGGTCGATGCGGTTGGTGATTTCCCTGCGGACGACGGGTTTTCCGTGGAATGCGAGTCCGAGGCCTGCGTTGCGGAGCATGGGGAGGTCGTTCGCGCCGTCTCCGATGGCCAGTGTGGCGGCGGGTTTTACGCCGCGTTCTTCTGCGATCCGTGTGAGGTGCTGCAGTTTTGCGTCCGGTCCGAGGACGGGTTCTCCGGTTTCTCCGGTGAGGATTCCGTTGTTTTCCAGCAGTGTATTGGCGTGATCTTCGGTGAAGCCGCAGAGGGTTTTCACGCGTGAGGTGAAGAAGGTGAAGCCTCCGGAGACCAGGGCTGTCGTGGCGTTATGGGCGCGCATGGTTGCGACCAGTTCGCGGGCTCCGGGGGTGAGTTCCGTTTTTGTCCAGACCTGTTCGAGCAGGTCTGCGGATTTGCCTTTGAGCAGGGCGACGCGTTCGCGCAGGGCCTGTTCGAAGTTGAGTTCTCCGTTCATGGAGCGGCGGGTGATGGCGGTGACCTCTTCGCCGATGCCTGCGAGGGCTGCGATTTCGTCCAGGGTTTCGCTGGTGACGATGGTGCTGTCCATGTCTGCGACGAGGACGGCCTTGCGGCGGCCGCGGCTTTTTGTGACGAGGACGTCGATGCCGTAGCGTCCGAAGGCGGCGCGGGCGGCGTCGTGCTGTGCGGGTTTTATTTCTCCGCAGGGGATGTCTGCCGCTTCTCCGGGTGAGAGGATGACCGGCTGTCCGCCTCTGACCATATCGCGGGCGGCGGAAATCTGGCTGTCTGTCAGTGTTGTCGCCTCGCGGGGGGCGACGAGTGTGAGTATGAAGCTCATGGTCTGGCCGATGTGACAGGGATGAGGGCGTGAGGCAAGAGAAACGACGGGCCGTGATGATTGCTGGTCCGACCTGTTCGGGGAAATCCGCGCTGGCTCTGGCGGTTGCCCGGGCTGCGGGCGGGGTCGTGATCAATGCGGACTCCATGCAGGTTTATCGTGAACTCCGGATTCTGACGGCGCGTCCGTCTTTGCAGGAGGAGGCGTGTGTGCCGCATCGTCTTTATGGCGTGCTGCCTGCGTCGGAGGCCGGGAGTGTGGCGTGGTGGCGTCTGCGGGCTCTGGAGGAGATGGAGCGGGCCTGGTCTGCGGGGGCGGTTCCGGTTCTGTGTGGTGGCACGGGGATGTATCTGCGGGCGCTGACGGCGGGGCTGGCGGAGATTCCCGATCCCGGGGAGGAGGCGCGGGCTGAGGCGCGGCGTCTGGCGGAGGAGATCGGTTCTGCGGCGCTGCATGCACGTCTGGCTGCGGCTGATCCGGAGACGGCGGCGACGCTGCGTCCGTCGGACACGCAGCGTGTGTCCCGGGCCTGGGAGGTGTGGCGCGGGACGGGGCGCGGGCTGTGTGCCTGGCGGCGGGAGGCGGCGCTTCCGGCGGCGGCGTGCCGGTTTCGTGTGATCCGTCTCAGCCCGGAACGTGTGGCGCTGCGGGAGGCGATTGCGGTGCGGTTTGAGGCGATGATGGCTCAGGGGGCTGCGGATGAGGTCCGGTCCCTGCTGGCTCTGGGTCTGTCCCCTGCCCTTCCGGCGATGCGGGCGCACGGGGTTCCGGAGATTGCGGCGATGCTGCGCGGGGAGCTGACGGAGGCGGAGGCGCGGCTCCGGGCGGTGACGGCGACGGGGCAGTATATCCGGCGGCAGGCGACGTGGTTTGCGCATCAGCGTCTTGTGCCTGAGGGCGATGAAATTATTTTTGAGATGGAAAATCGCATTTCTGAGCAATTTATGGAAAGGTATATGCAGAAAATATTATCATTTATTGAAAATGACGGTTGACGGAGCGTATGCGGGGGCTTACACCCGCCTTCCCGTCGCCTTGTCCCTGAAGGCCTGGCGCGACCAGCAGATCCGGTTTTGTCTGACCGGGAGGCCGAGGATATGAACGCGATCACGAATACCGGGACACAGCCTGAGCGGGCGCCTGAGACCTCATCCGCGATGCCGGGTGCCGAGGTTCTCATCCGTGCGCTGACCGAGCAGGGCGTTGAGGTTGTTTTCGGTTATCCCGGCGGTGCGGTTCTTCCGATTTACGATGCTCTGTTCAGGCAGGACAGGATCCGTCATATCCTGGTGCGGCATGAGCAGGCTGCGGTTCATGCGGCGGAGGCCTATGCCCGGTCCACGGGGCGTGTGGGTGTGGTTCTGGTGACGAGTGGTCCGGGGGCGACGAATGCCGTGACCGGTCTGCTGGATGCGCTGATGGATTCCGTTCCTCTGGTGTGTCTGTGTGGTCAGGTGCCTGTGGCTCTGATCGGCAATGATGCGTTTCAGGAGGCTGACACCACGGGGATCACCCGTCCGGCGACGAAATACAATTATCTTGTGAAGCATCCTGATGAGCTGGCGCGGACGGTTCATGAGGCGTTCGAGATTGCGCGTTCGGGGCGTCCGGGTCCGGTTCTGGTGGATCTTCCCAAGAACATCACGGTCGGGGATGCGCCCTATCTTCCGCCGGCGCGCAATGGCCGCCGGTCCTATCAGCCGCAGACGGAGCCTGATCCGGCGGTGATCCGCGAGGCTGTTGCGGCGATGAAGGGGGCGAAACGGCCTCTGTTCTATGTCGGCGGCGGCGTGATCAATGCGGGTGCTGAGGCGTGTGCGGAGCTGACGGATTTCATCCGGCGCACCGGGTATCCCTGTGTGCAGACCCTGATGGGTCTGGGGGCGTTTCCGGGGACTGATCCGCAGTCTCTGGGGATGCTGGGGATGCACGGGACGTATGAGGCCAATCTGGCGACGCATGACTGTGACGTTCTGATTGCGCTCGGGTCGCGTTTTGATGACCGGGTGACGGGGCGGGTTGATAAGTTCTCTCCGCATTCCTTCAAGATTCACGTCGATATTGATCCGGCGCAGATCAACAAGATCATCCGCGTGGATATGCCTGTCATCGGCGATGCGGGGCGTGTGATTTCCGCGATGGTGCGTGAGTGGGATGCGCAGCCCGGCGAGCCGGATGCGGCGGCGCTGGACGCCTGGATGGCGCGGATTGAGGTGTGGCGGGCTCTGGACTGTCTGCGGTTCACGCAGGATCCGGCTCCGGATGCGGTGATCAAGCCGCAGCAGGCGATCCGCCGGATTTATGAGCTGGCGCGTGAGACCGGGCGGGAGACGTATGTGTCCACCGAGGTTGGCCAGCATCAGATGTGGGCGGCGCAGTTTTTCCGGTTCGATCATCCGCAGCGCTGGCTGACATCGGGTGGTCTGGGGACGATGGGCTATGGTCTGCCGGCGGCGATGGGGGCGCAGATCGCGCATCCGGAAGCTCTGGTGATCGATGTGGCCGGTGAGGCGTCCACGCTGATGAACATTCAGGAGCTGGGGACGATTGCGCAGTATCGTCTTCCGGTGAAGGTGTTCATCATCAACAACCATTATATGGGCATGGTGCGGCAGTGGCAGGAGCTTCTGCACGGGTCGCGCTATTCCGAGAGCTATTCCGATGCGCTGCCGGATTTTGTGAAGCTGGCGGAGAGTTTTCATGCGAAAGGCATGCAGGTGACGCGACTTGCGGATCTGGATGGTGTGATCCGTGAGGCTCTGGCGCATCCGGGGGCTGTGGTTGTCGATATCTGCGTTGCCGAGGGGGAGAACTGTTTTCCGATGATCCCGTCGGGGGCGCCGCATAACGAGATGATCCTGGGGCCTGAGCAGGAGCAGCGGTCGAAGGGGATTGGTGAGGAAGGCCGGATGCTCGTCTGATTTTCCGTCTCCCTTCGGGGTTTGCGTTGTGCGGGGCGGTGTGTCCGTCTCTGTTTTCTCTTTATTTTCCGTGATGCGGGGTCTGTCCCGGCTGCGGAATTTCTGTTTCGGGACCTGACTGATCATGAGCCAGACGATGGGAGCTTCCGTGACCGGAGAGCGCTACATTCAGGGTGATATCGAGACGTTCCAGCGGGCTGTGATTTCGGCTCTGGTGGATAATGAGAGCGGTGTTCTGGCCCGTGTTGTCGGTCTGTTTTCCGGGCGTGGCTACAACATCGAGAGTCTGACGGTGGCTCCGGTGACGGAGGACGGGTCTCAGTCGCGCATCAACATCGTGACCTGCGGCACGGTGGCGATTATTGAGCAGATCTGCGCGCAGCTCGACCGTCTGGTTCCGGTGTGTCATGTGGTCAATCTGACGGCGACGGGACCGCATATTGCCCGTGAGATGGCTCTGGTGAAGGTTGTATCCACGGGTGAGCCGAGGACGGAGGCGCTGCGGATTGCCGAGGCGTTCCGGGCGCGGGCGGTGGACACGACGGCGCGGTCTTTCGTGTTCGAGCTGACCGGTTCGGCTGACAAGCTTGACAGTTTTATCGATCTGATGCGGCCTCTGGGCCTGGTGGAGATTTCCCGCACGGGAGCTGCCGCTCTGGTCCGCGGTCCTCAGACGATCTGACGCCGGGGCGGGATGCCTGCGGCTGTTTTGGAAAGGTAGGAAAAAGTAATGTCCATGCGTGTCTATTATGATCGCGATGCCGATGTGAACCTGATCAAGAACAAGAAGGTTGCGATCATCGGTTACGGCAGCCAGGGCCATGCCCATGCCAACAACCTCAAGGACAGCGGCGTTAAGGACATCGTTGTCGGTCTGCGTGCCGGGTCTTCTGCCGTGGCGAAGGCTGAGGCTGCGGGCTTTAAGGTCATGACGCCGGACGAGGCTGCGAAATGGGCTGATGTGGTGATGGTTCTGACGCCGGATGAGGGTCAGGGCGCGCTGTATAGGGACAGCCTGGAGAAGAATCTGAAGCAGGGTGCGGCTCTGGCTTTTGCCCATGGTCTGTCGATTCATTTCCGCATCATCGAGGCCCGTCCGGATCTGGATGTGTTCCTGATCGCGCCGAAGGGTCCGGGGCATACGGTCCGTTCCGAGTATCAGCGTGGCGGCGGCGTTCCGTCTCTGGTGGCTGTGGCGCAGAACGCGTCGGGCAATGCGCTTGAGATCGCGCTGTCCTATGCATCTGCCAATGGCGGCGGTCGTGCGGGCATTATCGAGACGACGTTCAAGGAAGAGGTCGAGACCGACCTGTTCGGTGAGCAGGCGGTTCTGTGCGGCGGTGTCGTTGATCTGATCCGTGCCGGGTTCGAGACGCTGGTTGAGGGCGGCTATGCTCCCGAGATGGCGTATTTCGAGTGTCTGCATGAGATGAAGCTGATTGTGGATCTGATCTATGAGGGCGGCATCGCGAACATGAACTACTCCATCTCCAACACGGCGGAGTATGGTGAGTATGTGACGGGTCCGCGCATCATCACGCCGGAGACGAAGGCGGAGATGAAGCGGGTTCTGACGGATATTCAGGACGGCACGTTTGTCCGCAACTTCATTCTTGAGAACCAGTCCGGCGGTGTCGGGTTCAAGGCGATCCGTGCGCGCAATGACGAGCATCTGATTGAGAAGACCGGTGCGAAGCTGCGTGAGATGATGCCGTGGATTACGAAATCCAAGCTCGTTGACAAGGCGAAGAACTGATCTTTTCTTCCGGTTTCCGGGTATGGCCTGTCCGTCTCTTTCCAGGGGCGGGCAGTTTTTTTGTTTTTATGTCTCCGGGCGGGCGTGATTTTCCGGACGATCGGCTATGATGCCGCGTTTTGTGTCCGGCGGTTTTATCCGGGGGGGGGGTTCATGACGCAGTCGGATTTCAGATTGTCTCCTGCCATGACGGGTGTTTTTGCGGCGGCCTGTGGTCTGGCCGTGGCCAATATCTATTACGCGCAGGCTCTGATCGGTCCGATCACGCGTGAGCTTGCGGTCTCTCCGGCGCTGGCGGGGAGCATCGTGATGTTCAACCAGATCGGCTACGGGGCCGGTCTGTTTTTTATCGTTCCGCTGTCTGACCGTTCCGAGAACCGGCGTCTGATCCTGATGACGTTTGCGGGTCTTGTGGCGGCTCTGGTCGGGGCGGCCCTGAGCCGCAGCGGCGGGCTGTTCATGGCGTGTTCGGTGGCTGTGGGGCTGTGTTCGGTGGGGTGCCAGATCCTGCTGCCTCTCGCGACGCGGTTTGTGACGCCTGCGGAGCGCGGGCGTGTGATCGGGAACATCATGGGCGGGCTGCTGACGGGCATCATGCTGTCCCGGCCTCTGGCGAATGCGGTTGCGGCGGTGTTCGGCTGGCGGGCGATGTTCTGGATTTCCGCTGTGATGATGGCTCTGACGGGTGCGGTTCTGTGGCGTGTGTTGCCGCGATATACGCCGGAGCATCGCATGTCCTACGGGGCTCTGCTGCGGTCGATCGGGCATCTTGTGGCGGAATATGCGCCGTTACGGCAGCGTATTTTGTGTCAGGGGCTGCTTTTTGCGGTGTTCAACATGTTCTGGACGTCTGTTCCGCTGATGCTGCATGCGCGTTTCGGTCTGGGTCAGGCAGGGATTGCCGCTTTTGCGCTGGCCGGGGCCGGCGGGGCTCTGGCGGCGCCTGTGGCCGGGCGGCTGGCGGATGCGGGATATACGCGTGCGGCGACCTGGGGGGCGATCGGGGTGATCGGCTGTGCATCGCTGCTGTCGGGTCCGGCTGTTTCGGGTGATTGGCTGATCGGTCTTGCGGTTCTGGCTCTGTTTCTGGATGCCGGGGTTCAGACCAATCAGATTGTCAGCCAGCGTGTGGTTTATGGTCTGCATGAGGGATCACGCGGGCGTCTGAATGCAGCTTATATGACCGCGATCTTTCTTTTCGGGGCGGCCGGGTCCGGCATCGGGGCGGCACTTTACAGCAGGTGGGACTGGTGGGGGTTTGCGGTTGTCGCGGTTCTGCTGTGTGTTGTGAATGCTGCGATCTATGCGCTGTTTCTTCTGCGGCGGCGCGGGACGGGTGTGGTCTGAGGCGGTTTCAGGTTTCGTCTTTCTTCCTGAGCTGATCTTCAAGAAAGAGGATACGCATTCTGGCCTCTGTCAGGGCGCAATGCGCGAGCGGGGCCGCCCGGGTCCGGATCGGAGGGATCAGATATGCTGTTCCCTGATCCGTGCGACGAGTTCGACTTCGATCTCGACATCCGGCCTTTCGAAGCTGTCCACGATCTGGAAGACCGAGGCGGGTGTGGCGTCCGCGAAGGGATCTCCGAGGCCGGACAGACAGGACGGGAGGCGCTGTGCGTCCCGGACACGGTAGATCACCTTGACCACGTCCTCGAGGGCGACACCGGCTTCCGAGAGCGAGTGGACGCCGTGGGTGACGGCGAGGCGGAGCTGTTCGCTCATGCGTTCGGGGTAGCGGCCGGTTCCGGCGTCGTATCCGGTCAGGCGGCGGAGGGTCAGGCGGCCGTGTCTGCGGTCACAGGAGAATTTCACCGGTTCCCGGCCCGGGTGTACGGAGGTGCCATTCCTGCGTGTGATCTGTTGTGCAAGCATCGCTCCGCCTCCTCTGCCTCTGTGTCACGAAATGGTCATAATCCGATCAGGGTGCAGAGGGAAAGATATTTTGTTACAAATTTTTGGTAATTTTTTTCCTTAACTGCATCGCCGGGGCGGAATATCTGCAATATTCCGTCAGGATGTTGACCATGCCTCTGCCTTATCCTTAACGTTACGATCTGCCTATCTGTTCCACAGGCCTCAAGGAAAACAGGTGATCACCTCGTCTGATGGCAACCTGACCTCCCCTCCCCGCGTGCTGCTGGTGACCGGGCTTTCCGGAGCCGGGAAGTCCACGATTCTTCATATTCTTGAGGATCTGGGGCGGGAGGTTATTGATAATCCTCCTCTGGGGATGCTGGATGCGATTGCGGCTAGGGCGGACCGGCCTCTGGCGATCGGGGTGGATTCCCGCACGCGCGGCTTTGATGCCCGCAGCGTTCTGGAGGCTCTGCTGCGGCTCAAGCAGGGGCCTGGTCCTTCTGCCGAGCTGATCTATGCCACGGCGGATGAGACATCTCTCCTGCGGCGTTATACCGCCACGCGGCGGCGGCATCCTCTTGCGCCTCTGGGGAGCGTGAAGGAGGGGATCGAGGCGGAGATCGCGCTGACCGCGACGCTTCGGGACAGGGCGGATCTTGTCATTGATACGTCTGATCTTTCCACGCCTGAGTTGCGGCGGCTTGTCGAGACTAGGTTCGGGGACTGGCTGCGGGGTCCTGGTGAGGGGCTGACGGTGACGCTGATGTCGTTTGCCTATCCTGCCGGGCTGCCGCGTGAGGCGGATATGGTGTTTGACGCGCGTTTTCTGCGTAATCCGCATTATGAGGCCGATCTTCGCGAGAAGACGGGTCTGGATGAGCCTGTTGCGGCCTATGTCAGTGCTGATCCGGATTATGCGGCGTATTTTACCGGTATTCTTTCCATGCTGTGTCTGATTCTGCCGCGCTTTGTGAAGGAAGGAAAGAAATACGCGACGATTGCGATCGGCTGTTCAGGCGGTCGGCACCGCTCCGTGACGATTGCGGAGGCTCTGGCGCGGCAGCTTGTCAGGCCTGAAGGAGCCGGTCCGGGGAGTGATGCATGGCCTGTGGCCGTGTTCCACCGGGAGCTGTCGCGTGTCGGGGAGAGTGGTCAGGAACGCGGGGGCTGGCGCTGGGCGCGGTCCCCCGGCGGTCCTGACGGCGACGCTCCTTCCGGGGACTGACGCCGTCGGGGTCTGAAGGCTGGCGCCGGGCGGCCCGGGAGCCACCCGGGCCGCCGTGTGGCGGAGATCAGTCTCCGCCGGGCAGCAGGCCGCGATGGCGCAGCATCGGATCGATATCCGGGTCCTTGCCGTAGAAGGCGCGGAACATCGTGGCGTAGTCTTCGGTGTGTCCTCTGGAGAGGATCATGTCGCGGAAGCGCTGTCCGTTCTCGCGTGTCAGGCCGCCGTGCTGGCGGAACCAGGACCATGCGTCGTCATCGAGCATTTCTGTCCACAGATAGGCGTAATATCCGGCCGGGTATCCGTTGGACCAGATATGCAGGAAGTAGGACGAGCGGTAGCGCGGGGGGACGTCGTCCGTGTCCAGCCCCATGCGGCTCAGGGCGGCTTTTTCGAACTCGTCCGTTTTCTGGCGCGGCTGGTCGGCTGTCAGCATGTGCCAGTCGAGGTCGAGCTGTGCGGCGGCGACGATCTCGCCCAGTGCGTAGCCCTGGTTGAAGGTTGCGGATTTACGGATTTTCTCTGCCAGTTCCTGCGGAACGGGAGCGCCGGTTTTGTAATGCCGTGCGTAATGCGCGAGGACTTTGGGATCCAGTGCCCAGTGTTCGTTGAACTGGGACGGGAATTCCACGAAGTCTCTGGCGACGTTCGTGCCTGAGACCGCCGGCCAGTCCTGATTTGCGAACAGGCCGTGCAGGGCGTGTCCGAATTCGTGGAACATGGTTGTCACGTCGTCGAAGCTGATCAGGGCGGGCTGACCTGCGGCCGGTTTGGGCAGGTTGGCGACGTTATAGATGACGGGTTTCGTGCCCAGCGCTTTTGACTGTCCGACGAAGTTGGACATCCATGCGCCGCCGTTTTTGTTGTCGCGGGCGAAATAGTCGAAATACATCAGGCCGAGCGGGGAGCCGTCCTTGTCGAACACTTCATACACCATGACATCGGGCTGATAGACCGGGATATCGGTGCGTTTTCTGAATGTGATTCCGTAGAGCTGTGTTGCGGCGTAGAACACGCCGTCCTGCAGCACGGTATTGAGTTCGAAATACGGGCGGACCTGTGCAGCATCCAGATTGTAGCGCTGTTTTTTCAGGCGGTCTGCATAGAAGGACCAGTCCCAGGGTCTGAGCGCGAAGTTTCCGCCGCTGTCCTTTATGAGTTTCTGCAGGTCCGCGGCTTCGCGTTTCTGGTTGACTGCCGTGGCCGGGATCAGTTTTTTTATGAAGCCTGTTGCCTGTTCTGGTGTTTTTGCCATCTGGTCATACAGGACATAGGCGGCGTAGTTCTTATATCCGAACAGGGCGGCTTTCTGTGCGCGGAGCTGTGCCAGTTCCTCGATCAGCGCGCGTGTATCGTTCTTTCCGCCGTTTTCCGCCCGCAGCCAGCTCTGGCGGAACAGGGCTTCGCGTGTGCTGCGGTCTTCGAGCGCGCCCAGAGCAGGCTGCTGTGTGGTGTTCTGCAGCGGCAGGAGCCAGGAGTGGTTCAGGCCGCGCTCTTTTGCTGCTTTTGCCGCGGCGTCGATCTGTTCCTTCTCCAGACCTCTGAGCTTGTCCGCGCTGTCGGTCACGAGGGCGGCTTCTTTTGCGGCGGCGAGGAGTTTCTGAGAAAATGCCGTTTCCAGAGAGGCGATTTTCGTATTCAGGCTGCGCAGGGTTTTCTGTCCGTCTGCGGAGAGCTGTGCGCCTGCATGGACGAAGTCCTGGTGATAGAGGTCCAGGACCTGTTTCTGTTCCGGGTTCAGGCCGAGCGTATCGCGGTGTTCGTAAAGAGTTCTGATGCGCTCGAAGAGTTTTCCGTTCAGGTAGAGCGAGTCCTGGTGCGCGCTGAGCTGCGGTGCGACTTTTTCCTGCGTGCGGTCCAGTTCGGGGCTTGTATTTGCGGAGACGACCCCGAAGAAGGTTTCGCTGACGCGGTCGAGCATGCGTCCGGATTTTTCGAGTGCGCCGATGGTATTATCGAAATCGGGTGCGGCCGGGTTGTCTGCGATCCTGCGGATTTCCGCGTCATGTTCCTTCATGGCCTGTTCGAAGGCCGGGAGATAGTCGGTGTCGCGGATCAGGTCGAAGCGCGGTGCGTGGTAGGGCAGCGTGCTTTCCGTGGCGAACGGGCTGGTGCGGGCTGCGGAGGGGGCGGCTGTGGCCGTGTTCAGTCCGGTGAGGAGTGTGGCGGCGGAGAGGAGGGGCAGTGTTCCGTATCTGCGCATTCTGGTTTTCCCTGTTATCGGTTTTCTGTCTGGTCTTTTGTGTTCGGGGCGGTTTCAGCGGGAGTTTCCTGAGACGGGGCCGGAGTGGTGTGTATGATGTCGGAGAGCGGGACCGGGTGTTGTACGGGCAGGAAGATTTTCAGGGCGACCCAGGCGGCCACGAGCAGGGCGGCGAGCAGTCCGAACGGGAGGAGTGACGGCTCCCGTCCGGGGGGTCTGAGCTTCCGGAGATCTTCCGGCATCTCCTTTGCTTTTTCGTACAGGTCCTGCATGGATCAGCCTGCCAGCGCGGCCTGCATCTCGTCCCACTCCCGGCGCGTGAGGCCGGAATCCGGCTGTGTCACGTTTTCTCCGGCGAGTCTGCGGCGCAGGACGGCGAGCATGGTTGAGGAGAATGTGAAGGCGCCGATGCGGTAGTCCGAGAAGGCGCCGGCGGTGACGGGTGTCCAGGCCTTGAGCACCTCGAACATGGCTTCCGCATAGACGCGGATTTCGTACTGGGCGTGCGGGTCCGCGCGCAGGGAAAGGAAATGCATCAGGTTATGCAGGTCCGTTTTCCAGTACCACTGGGTATAGGCGTTGAGTGTGAGGTTCATGCGGGCGAGTTCGCGGGCGAGCCCGTGGCCGTTTTCGTCCTCTCCCAGCATTTTCTCGTAGTTGCGGTAGCAGCGGGCGGCGTCGTCACGCAGGATGTCGAGCACGTCCGCGGCGGCCTGGCCTTCCAGGATTTCTCCGCGGCCCTGGCGGTTGTTCCTGCTCTGGGCGGCGAGGTGCTGCGACTCGGGAATGTAGAACTCGTTATCGAGGATGGAATACCGTGCGGAATATTCGTTTACGTTTGCGGTACGGTGTCTGATCCACTGGCGTGCGACGAAGATCGGCAGTTTGATGTGGAACTTGATCTCGCACATCTCGAACGGGGTACTGTGACGGTGCCGCATCAGGTAGCGGATCAGTCCGGCGTCTTCGGAGACCTTGCGGGTTCCCTTTCCGTAGGAGACACGTGCGGCCTGCACGATGGCGGAGTCGTCTCCCATGTAGTCGATCACGCGGATGAAGCCGTGATCGAGCACGGGGATCACCTGGAAGAGCATGTCTTCGAGGGCGGGAACGGTCGGGCGGCGGGTGCGTGCCTCCTCGCCGGAATGGGCCGCAATCTCGGCCGCCTGTTCGTCTGTAATAGCCATGGTGTCTGCATACACGATAAGTCACGCAGGGGACAGGTATAGGCTGGGGTTCCGCCCTGTTTCGGGGTGGAATTTCATGTTCTTATTTCATACCGGATTTCAGCTCCTGATGCATTCTGACGCCGGTCCCGTTTCCGGGTCCGCCCCTTCCCTTTCGTGTCCTTCCCTTCCCTGTTCCGCGCATATGTCCTCCCGTTCGCGGCGGCTTCATGTCGTGACCACCCGTTCCAACCCGCTGCAGTGGTCTGTTCCTGACCGGATCTATCACGAGTGGGCGCAGCATATGCTGGCGTCGGGCGTGCATCTGACGGTTGTTGAGTGCCAGTATGGCGACCGTCCGTTTACCTGCCGCATTCCCGGCGTTCATCATGTCGGGGGCCGGGCGGACAGTCTGACCTGGGTGAAGGAGCGGTGTCTGAACATCGGCATTTCCCGGCTTCCGGATGACTGGAACTATGTGGCGTGGATCGACAGCGATATTTTCTTCCGTCGTCCTGACTGGGCGCGCGAGACGGTTGAGGCGCTGCAGCAGTTTGACGTGATCCAGCCCTGGACGGACTGTTATGATCTTGGTCCTGACGGCGGGCACATGCTGGTGCACCGGTCATTCTGCCGCATGTGGATGGACGGGGAGCCGATCCTGCAGGGTCCGGGGGCGCATCGTTCTCCCTATCGTTTTGCTCATCCGGGCTATGCCTGGGCGGCGCGGCGTTCTGCCCTGTCCTCGCTGGGGGGGGGCTGGCTGATACGGCGGTTCTCGGCTCTGCGGATCATCATATGGCGCTGGCTCTGGCCGGGCGGGTGCGGGAGAGCTGGCCTTCAGGGATTTCCGAGGGGTACAGGCGACCCCTTCTGCAGTGGCAGGAGCGGGCCGGACGCCATGTCGCGGGGAATTTCGGGGCGATTGCCGGGACGATCGAGCATCATTTCCACGGATCGAAGCGCGACCGGGCCTATGAGGGGCGCTGGGACATCCTGATCCGCAACCGGTTCAGTCCGGAGACGGATCTGATCCGTAACACCTAGGGGGGTCTGGGAGCTGGCGGGCAACAAGCCGCGCCTGCGCCGTGACATGGCGCGGTATTTCCGGGCGCGCAATGAGGATGCGAACGTGATCTGAGGGGCGTGCCCGGTTATTCCTCTTCCTCGTGCAGGTGAAGGCCGGCTGTCATTTCCTGGAGATCGAGGTTCAGCCCCAGTTCGCGCAGTGTGTGATCATCCACTTCACCCTGGTTGTGCAGTCTGACGATTTCCTTGCGGCCTGCGTCGATGGCGGCGAGGACGACGTGGAAATGGGCTTCTTCCTTCGGCCGGTGTTCTTCCGGGCTTGCGGCGTATTCGACGGTGGCGCGGGCCATATGGGTATAGCGTTCGACCAGGCGGGGGTGGAGTTCCTCTCCGTCCGGGCCGCGTGAGAGGGCGATGACGGCGCGTTTCTGGGCTTCTGCGACTTTCATCCAGGCGATGTTGGCGCTGTTGCGCCGGACGAGGAGTTCCTCCGCGCCGGACAGCCGCAGGAAGCGGATGAGCCATCCGAGGCTGGTTCCCTGCCCAAGTACGGTGACGAGGATCACGCTGAAGGCGCAGATCTGGGCGAGGTCGCGCCCTGGCATTTCATCCGGGAGGGACAGCACGCCGACCAGGGTGACGACGCCGCGCATTCCGGCCCAGCTGAGCACGGTGGCTGAGGCGAAGGTGTCTTTCCGGCTTTTCTGTCCCGAGAAGAGATGTTCGATGAAGGTCGTGCCGTAGATCCACACGAAGCGGGAGACGATCACGGCGGCGATGACGCCGAGTGCGGGCACGACCAGGGCGACGATTCCGTCGGGTGCCGCGAGCATACGGGCGAAGGCGCCGTGCAGGGACATGCCGATCAGCAGGAAGACGACGGATTCGAGCACGAACACCAGCACGCCCCAGAAGGCACCCGAGCGGACGCGGACGGTGGCGGTGAAGGTGCGGAACTGCCCCTGTCCTGTGATCAGTCCTGCCGCGACGGTGGCGAGCACGCCGGAGCCGTGGATCCATTCGGCGGCGATGTAGGAGATCGTGGCGAGGAGGAGTGTGGCGACGATGCTCAGTTCGCTTTCGGGCAGGCGCCTGAACACCCACTGTCCGGCAAATCCGGCGATGATTCCGACGACTGTGCCTGCGCCTGCGACCCACAGGAAGGAGCCGAGTGCGGCGCCGGGGCTGAACATGCCGGTCAGTCCGGCGGCGACGGCGAAGCGCAGCAGGACGAGGCCGGTTGCGTCATTGAGGAGGCTTTCGCCTTCGAGCAGGGTTGTCAGGCGGACCGGCAGGCTGAGGCGCTGGAGGATGGCTCCTGCGGCGACGGCGTCGGGCGGTGAGACGACGGCGCCGATGGCGAAGCAGACAGCCCAGGGCAGCGAGGGCACGAGCAGGTGGACGACGACGCCGACGACCAGGGTTGTGAAGATGACCGCGCCGACGGCGAGGGAGATGATCCCGGGCAGGTGGGTCCGGAATTCGGCCCAGGCTGTTCTGAAGGCACCTGCGGAGAGCAGCGGCGGCAGGAAGATGACGAGGATCAGTTCCGGATCGAGTTCGAACCGGGGCATTCCGGGGATCAGGGCCAGGGCGATTCCGCCGACGATCAGGGCGGCGGCCGGGGGCAGGCGCATTTTGCGTGCGACGAGTTCGAGCCCGATGATGACGACCAGCAGAAAGACCAGAAGCTCGTATTGATGGACGGCGGACACGGGCTTCTCTCCTCTTTGCGGCAGCCGTTCTGTCATGACACGAAGAACAGCTCTGCGCCACCTGCATGTCTTCGTGGACCGATTATCTTACACAGAGGGTCTGCCGGGATTCTGCCGAGGGGACTCCAGGGGGGGCCGGGGCTGTCTGATCAGGGCCGGGGCGGGCGGGTTCGCGGATAAGTTCGGGGCGGGCCGTTTCGCGGGGCGGGGAAACGCTTTATGGTTATGCGCCGAATCAGAACCGAGAGTGTGAGTCCACACCATGCAGCTCATCGCAGACCGTCTGAACCGGGTCAGTCCCAGCCAGACCATCGTCATTTCCACGAAGGCCCGTGCCATGAAGGCGGAGGGGCGCGATGTGATCAGTCTCTCTGCCGGTGAGCCTGATTTCCAGACGCCGGTGCATATCCGGGCGGCGGCGATTGCGGCGATCGAGGGCGGGCAGACGAAATATACCGACGTGGCCGGCACGCCCGAGCTGCGGCGGGCGATTGCGGAGCGGTTCCGTCTGGATTCCGGGCTGGATTACAGTCCTGAGGAGATCATTGTCTCCACGGGCGGCAAGCAGGTGATCTATAACGCGATGACGGCCACGCTCAATGCGGGGGATGAGGTTGTGATCCCCTCCCCCTGCTGGGTGTCCTATCCGGATATCGTGTCTCTGGCGGACGGGACGCCTGTGGTTGTTCCGTGTCAGGCGGAGAATGGCTTCCGGCTGACGGCTGAGCAGCTTGAGGCGGCGATCACGCCGCGGACCAGGTGGTTCATGCTCAATTCGCCGTGCAATCCGACGGGTGCGGCCTATTCCGAGGAGCATCTGCGGCCGCTGTGCGACGTGCTTCTGCGGCATCCGGATGTATGGATTTTCACTGACGATATTTATGACAAGCTGGTTTATGACGGGTTCCGTCCTGCGACCATCGTGCAGGTGGAGCCGCGGCTGCGGGACCGGACCGTGACGATGAACGGCGTGTCGAAGGCCTATGCCATGACCGGCTGGCGCATTGGTTTTGCGGGGGCGCCGGCGGTGCTCACAAAGGCGATGAACAAGCTGCAGGGGCAGTCCACCTCAAATACCTGTTCCATTGCCCAGGCGGCGGCGCTTGAGGCCGTGACCGGGCCGCAGGATTTTATCGGGGAGATGGTGGAGGTCTATCAGGCCCGGCGTGATCTGGTGGTGTCCATGCTCAATCAGGTGCCCGGTCTGAGCTGTGCCTGTCCGGAGGGGGCGTTTTATGTGTTCCCGTCCATGGAGGGCTGTCTGGGCCGGACGTCTGCGGGCGGGACGCTGATTTCCTCGGATGAGGATTTTGTCACGGCGCTTCTGGAGGAGCAGGGCGTGGCGGCGGTTCACGGGTCCGCATTCATGTTCCCCGGGCATTTCCGCGTGTCCTACGCTACGGATACGGAGAGCCTGCGCGAGGCGTGTGCGCGCATCCGGCGGTTCTGTTCCTCCCTGACCTGAGGGGGGATCTGCCGGTTTTTCGACGCGGTGCGGGACCGGTTGGTTGTGCGTGTTTTTTACGGGCGGGGTGCAGGCCCCGTTCCTGTCACGAGACGGTGCGGTATCATGAGCGGACTTCCCGGGTTTGCGTCACGTCTTTCCGGTCTTCCGGCGGCGGCGACGATCGAGATGGCGCGGCGGGCGCGGGCTCTTGCGGCGCAGGGGCATGATGTCATTTCGCTCGCGCTCGGGGAGCCGGATTTTGCCTCTCCGGATATTGCGGTCGAGGCGGCTTATGAGGCGGCGCGGGCCGGTCAGACGAAATATCCGCCCGTGGATGGCACGCCTGTTCTGAAAAAGGCTGTTGCGGACAAGTTCCGTCGGGAGAACCGGCTGGAATACGCCCAGGATGAGATTATCGTCTGCAATGGCGGCAAGCAGGTGATTTTCAACGCGTTCATGGCGACGGTTGATCCGGGGGATGAGGTTGTCGTTCCTGCTCCCTACTGGGTGAGCTATCCGCTGATTGCCCGGATGTTCGGCGGTGTTCCGGTTTATGCGGCCTGTCGTGAGGAGGACGGGTTCCGGCTGACGGCGGCGGCTCTGGAGGCGGTTCTGACGGAGCGCAGCGTGTGGCTGGTTCTGAATTTTCCGAACAATCCGACGGGGGCTGTCTGCTCTGAGGAGGATTATCACGCCATTGCCGCAGTTGTCCGGCGTTTTCCGAAGCTTCGTATTCTGTCGGATGAGATTTATGAGCATCTGACTTTTGACGGGAAGAAGCACGTATCCTTTGCGGCTGTCGTGCCGGATCTGAAGTATCGGATTCTGACGCTTAACGGCATGGCGAAGGCTTATGCCATGACGGGCTGGCGTGTTGGTTTTGCGGGCGGGCATCGTGATCTGATTACGGCCATGAGGGCGGTTCAGAGCAATGCGACGTCGGGCATCTGCACTCTGGCCCAGGCCGGAGCGGCGGCGGCGCTGAATGCAGATCTTGCAGAGTCTGTCCTGGAGATGCGCGAGACCTATGCGCGGCGGCGCAGTCTGGTGGCGGACGCGCTGCGTCGTCTGCCGGGTGTGAGCTGTGCTCTGCCGGACGGGGCGTTTTATGTCTATCCGGGGATTGCCGGATGTCTGGGGAAGACATCTGCGGGTGGACGCAGGCTTGAATCGGACAGGGATTTTGCGTTTGCGCTTCTGGAGGAGGCGCATGTGGCCACGGTGCCGGGCGAGGCGTTCGGGCTTTCCCCTTATCTGCGGCTTTCCTGTGCGACGTCTGATGAGATGCTGCGCGAGGCGTGTGCGCGGATCGGGCGGTTTGTGAGCGGGCTGTCCTGAGGGCGGTCTGACCATCGGGCGGAGCGGAGTTTCCGCCCGATGGTCCGTTTTGCGTTCAGCCGCCTGTCTGCTGGAATTCGCGGTCCCATTTACGGGCGAGAGGGAGCAGCAGGGCGAACAGGATCGTCCCGCCTGCCCCGACCAGGGTGAGCATCCGGAAGAGATCCGCGTAGACCGGCAGGGTTGCGGCCGGATCTGCCGTGCTGCTGGCGGCCGGGAGTGCCGCCATGCTGGCAACGAAGCTTCCGAGATACATGGAGATCCCGACCGAGAGGAAATACGCGCCGCTCATAAAGGCGCCTATGCGTCTGTCCACGTATCGGGCGATGAAGGCGAGGCCGAGAGCGCTGATGAGGAGTTCGCCTGTGGACTGTGCGCCGTAGGCCCAGAACATGACCCAGGGGGAGATCATCGGCTCGGGTGACCAGGCGGCGCTGAGCCACCAGATGGCGAAGGCCAGGGTGACCAGTCCGAACCCTGCGACGAATTTTGAGGCGATGGAGAAGTCCCTGCCTGCGGCGGCCATGCGTGCGTAGACGCGGGCGAGGATCGGGCTGGCGAGGATGATCCAGAACGGGTTGAGTGCCTGGAGCTGTCCGGCGGTCAGGCTGAACAGCGTGTGTCCGGCGATGGTGAAGTCCTGGCGGACATTGTGTTCCGCGAAGAGGATCAGGGATGTTGATGTCTGTTCGTAGAAGATGAAGAACAGGATGGTTTCCATGACCAGGAGGCCGACGAGCCTCAGCCCGGCTCTGGCCCGGCGGTCTGATCTGAGATAGATCGCGGTCCAGCCGATCAGAACGCTCAGTCCGGCCAGCCAGACGATGGCTTTTGCGAGCGACTGGCTGGACAGGATGATGCCGACGAGGGCGGTCGAGACCAGTACGCCGCCGCATGTGAACAGCACGGATGTGACCGGGAAGGGCCGGAAATCGGGTTCTGATCCGACATGTTCGAGTGCGCGCCGTCCGAGGAGCACGCTGGCGAGGCCCGAGAGCAGTCCGGCGCTGCAGGTTGCGAAGGGGGCGAACCATCCGACATGGGCCGCAAGCCAGGGGGTGAGCAGCAGGGAGACCATCGATCCGACGTTGACTGCCATATAATAGAGCGTGAACGCGGCATCGATCCGGGCGTCGTCTCCGTCATAGATCCGGCGGACGAGATTGGCGGCATTGGGTTTGAAGAGGCCGTTTCCGACGGCCACCAGGCCCATTCCGGCGTAGAGCATTGCGGGGACGAAGGTGGCGAGACCGAGCAGGGCATAGCCGAAGCTGAGCGTGAGGCTGCCTGCGATAACCGCGCGGCGGGAGCCTGTCACGCGGTCTCCCAGCCAGCCTCCGGCGGCGGGGATGGCGTAGGTCAGGGCGGCGAAGGCACCCATGAGCAGGGTGGCGTTGATTTCAGGAAAATGCAGGGCATGCACGAGAAAGAGCAGGAGGACGCCCTGCATTCCGTAATATCCGAACCGTTCCCACAGTTCGACGGCCAGTACGACTGAAAAGGACCGGGTTCGGGAGACGGGAGGTGCGGACATTCGGACTCTTCTGCTGCAGGACGGTTTCCCGCATGTCGCCCTTTTGCCCTGCTGCGTCAATCTTTGAGCGGTCTGTGCCTGCGCCGGGATTTACGGTGATCCGGCGTGATGTCTGTATGCGGAGATCAGGAACATTCCTGTCTCCGCATACAGAATATCTCAGGCGGAAAGCGCTGCCGGGCTGCTGTCCATGCCGCGGATGCCCTGGAGACGACGGTTCTGGGCGTTAACGAGACGCTCCATTTTCCGCAGGTCTGATACCAACCGTTGATTGCTAGAACCTATGTACCCAATTGCGCAGTCCGATTGACATGATGCGCCAAGGTTGTTCGACGATCTGGTTCCAGGCATGGCAGGCGATATCA
>NZ_JAJJND010000045.1 GCF_029759835.1 Acetobacter sp. AN02 | reverse complement strand
GATATCGCCTGCCATGCCTGGAACCAGATCGTCGAACAACCTTGGCGCATCATGTCAATCGGACTGCGAGATTGGGCGCATAGGTTATAGCAATCAACGGTTGGTATGAGTGCCGTCAGGAAAAGATACCCGGGCCTGAACAAAAAAAGGGTGCCGCTTCCGGCACCCTTTTCCCGATTAGTCCCGAAAGAAAAATCAGATTACTGCTCTAAGTTACGGCGACGGATCGCTGCACCCAGAATGTCACCGAGAGATGCACCGCTGTCGGATGAACCGTATTCATCCATGGCAGCCTTGTCTTCCTCAACCTCACGGCCGCGGATGGTCAGGGCCAGCTTGCGGGCAGCGCGATCAACGGAGACGATCTTCGCATCCACTTTCTCGCCGACAGCAAAGCGCTCCGGACGCTGCTCGGCCTTGTCACGGGCCAGCTCAGCGCGACGGATGAAGCCGCTCAGAACGTCATCGATTTTCACTTCGATACCGTTGGACTGCACGGCGGTCACGATGCAGGTCACGACCTCGCCTCTCTGGACACCGGCGAGTGCATCGGCTGCCGGATCTTCCTGGAGCTGCTTGATACCGAGCGAGATGCGCTCTTTCTCAACATCAACGTCAAGAACCTTGGCCTGAACGACCTGACCTTTTTCGTATTTCTTGATCGCTTCCTCTCCGGTCTCGTCCCAGGACAGGTCTGACATGTGAACCATGCCGTCGATGTCTGCGGAC
Source organism: Acetobacter sp. AN02 (assembly GCF_029759835.1). Taxonomy (GTDB): domain Bacteria; phylum Pseudomonadota; class Alphaproteobacteria; order Acetobacterales; family Acetobacteraceae; genus Acetobacter. The sequence continues at coordinate 19,166 of NZ_JAJJND010000045.1, read as the reverse complement.
AGGCCAATGAAGAGGCCGAACTCGGTGATGTTACGGATCTCGCCTTCGACCTCGGAGCCGACCTTGTGCTCTTCGGCGAACTGCTCCCACGGATTCCGCTGAACCTGCTTCAGGCCGAGAGAGATACGACGCTTGCCGCTATCCACATCGAGGACCATGACGTCGACTTCCTGAGAGGTCGCGACGATCTTGCCCGGATGGACGTTCTTTTTCGTCCAGGACATCTCGGAGACGTGCACCAGACCCTCAACACCCGGCTCCAGCTCCACGAAGGCGCCGTAGTCAGTGATGTTCGTGACGCGGCCCGTGAAGCGTGCACCTGCCGGATACTTGAGTGCGACGTTCTCCCACGGATCAGCCTCAAGCTGCTTCATACCGAGAGAAATACGCTGCGTTTCCGGGTTGAAGCGGATGACCTGAACGCGGACCGGCTGACCGATGGTCAGGGCCTCGGACGGGTGATTGATGCGCTTCCAGGCGATATCCGTAACGTGCAGCAGGCCGTCCACGCCGCCGAGATCGACGAACGCACCGTAATCGGTGATGTTCTTCACGACGCCGTCGAGGATCATGCCCTCTTTCAGGCCCTGGATCAGCTCGCTGCGCTGCTCGGCTCGCGTCTCTTCCAGAACTGCGCGACGGGACACGACGATATTGCCGCGGGCCCGGTCCATCTTCAGGATCTGGAACGGCTGGGCGACGCCCATGAGCGGGGCAACATCACGCACCGGACGAATATCGACCTGGCTGCCCGGAAGGAACGCCATCGCGCCGCCCAGATCAACCGTGAATCCACCCTTCACGCGGCCATAGATCGTGCCGTTCACGCGCTGATTTGCCTCAAACGCCTTTTCCAGGTTCGTCCATGCTTCCTCGCGGCGTGCCTTCTCGCGGGACAGCACGATGCTGCCGTCGCGATCCTCGTAACGCTCGACATAAAGCTCGACAACGTCACCCGGCTTGATTTCCGGAGTGACGCCCGGCGGTCCGAACTCACGCAGGGACACGCGCCCCTCGCTCTTGAGGCCAACATCGACGATGGCAAACTCGTCGGTCAGACGGACGATACGTCCGCGAACGACGGAGCCTTCGAAGCCGCTGTCCTGGCCCAGAGTCTCGTCAAGAAGGGCGGCGAAATCCTCACCGCGGAAATGATCTGTGGTAGTGGCTGAAGCCATGAGAAACCGTATTTCCTGATCGTCCCGCCTGATGCGGGCCGACAATGTCTGCGCCGTACGTAACCGTCCGACGACGTGGTCCTCTGCTCCGGAGCCCATGCTCCGGATGTATCCGGACCCGATCTGCGTGCAGTTCCGCCTCAAGGGCATGAGCGCACGTCGGGCCGGTAGATACGTTCTACCCCGACGTGTCAAGCAAAATGGCAAAAAACCGCCGTTTTTTACTGTTTCAGACCGGGATCAGAGCCGGGATGCGCGCCTGTACGATGGCCAGAACACGATCGAGAGCCTCTGTTGCATCGAGATTATCTGTATCGAGACGCACGGCATCCTCCGCCATACGGAGCGGAGCGGAGGCGCGTGAGCTGTCAGCTTCGTCACGTTCGCGCAGACCTGCGGCAATAGTTGCCAGCTCTTTTTCCGCTTCCGGAGCATCGGGATTTCCCCCGCGCTGAAGAAAGCGCCGGTATGCGCGTGTTTCCGGAGAAGCCGTGATGTAGAGCTTGAGCGTCGCATCGGGGAAAATCACGGTGCCGATGTCCCGGCCGTCCAGAACCGCGCCACGCTCTGAAGCAAAACGCCTCTGGGTGTCGACCAGCGCAGCCCTTACCTCGGGCTGCCCGGCTACGAGACTCGCGGTTCTGTCCACGTCTGCCGTTCGCAGATCATCACGCTCCATATCGGCTGAACAGAGCATCCGGGCCTGCTGTTCGCCCGATGAGGATGCCGGATCAATTCCCTGGCTGAGCATTTTTCGTGCCACTGCACGATAGAGCAGTCCCGTATCGAGGTATGGCAGACCGGTGCGTTCCGCCAGTTTCCGTGCCAGCGTCCCCTTTCCTGCCGCAGCCGGCCCGTCCACCGCGATCACGATATATCCGCTCACTCTCTGCTCCCGCCTCTATGGTGCTGCCGATCCGGCAGAAAACCGCCCCCTGCATGCCTCAGCCGGCTTCCGGCTTCAAGCTTGGAAGGGCTTCTCCCGTCATTCAGGGTTTGACAGATACGTCAGGGGCTGGCATGGGGCGCGACCTATACCCGACGGGCAGCCGGTCTGCCCGGACCATCCATGGTCCTTTTCTTCCACTCAGTGATCAGGATTCGACAGGTACACGATGGCTCTGCCCGAATTAGGCTCCAAACGCGTCTGCGTCTCCTGCGGCGCAAAATTTTACGATCTCTGCAAGGATCCTGCTGTCTGCCCGAAATGCGGTGCTGACCAGCCGGCAGAGGTTCCGCGTCTGCGTCGCTCCGGCGATATTCCGGTCCCCGATCAGGTTTCCGGAAAGCCGAAAGACAGCGAAGCGGATGATGCGGATATCGACGTCGATACCGACGATGATGATGCTGATGTCCTCGAGGATGCACCTGACCTCGATGATGACGAGGATGATGCGGATATCAGCTCTGATATTGATGTTCCCAAGGAATCCGAAGACGATTCCTGAGAATAGCATTCCTGTGAAAAACCCGGCTTCGCGCCGGGTTTTTTTTATATGAATCTGCTCAATGGTATCAGGGATGTCTCAGCCTGGCTGAAACCGTTCGATCTCGACACCAACCGAATCCAGTTCCTGAAAAATATCCGGTTTTTCGATTTTCACCCTTACGACCACGACCCGACGATCTCTCAGGACTCCGGCAGCAATGCGCTCTGCCAGTGTTTCGACCAGTCGTATATGTCCTTCCGCTATGATGCGGCGGACCATCATCACGACATGCTCGTATGAAACGGTACGACTGAGATCATCCGGGCCTTCATCGGGTCCCTCGCCATCCCGTACGCCGTATGAGACGTTGACCCGTACGCGCTGGGTTACCCCCTGTTCGTGGGGGAATACTCCGATATGCGCATCTACGATCATATCCCTGAGGAACAGATGCCGCAGAGGCGGATCGGACGGCCAGGGCGCGAATATCGTCATAAAAAACTTTCCCTGATCCTATTCCGCTGCCGGTCCTGCAGACATGCTCGGAGACCACTGCAGATGCTGTCCGCCATCAAGCGCCAGCATCTGCCCTGTGACCGAGGGCAGCGCCAGCAGAGTCAGAGCGGCTCTTGCAACTTCTTCAGGTGATGTGCCGTGGCCCAGGGGCACGGAGGCGCACTGACGCTCAAACTGCTCCTGTGTCTGACGCGGGCTTGGCAGGGCCGGTCCTGGTCCTATGGCATTCACACGGATGTTTTTCGGTGCCAGGGCGAGAGCCATAGTCTGTGTCAGGGTCCAGAGCGCGGATTTCGTCAGGGTGTACGTCATGAAATGGGGTGTCAGGGACCAGACGCGCTCGTCTGTCATATTGAGCACCAGTCCTTCCGCATCGTGCGGAAGAGCGAGGGCAAATTTCTGAATCAGTACGAAGGGGGCCCGCAGATTTGGCTCGAAGTGGCTGTCCCACCCTTCACGTGTGGCATCATCCCATTCGTCACGTTCAAACACGGACGCATTGTTGACCAGTACACCAACCTTACCGAGAGAAGCCTCTGCACGTTCGATAAGCTGTCCGGTTTCCTCTTCCCGGGACAGATCGGCATGAAGCAGGCAGCCCCTGCCTCCGGCGGCCTCAATATCCCGCAATGTGGCCTCAGCTGCTTTGTGTCCGCCACGATAGTGGATGGCTACTGCAAAACCTGCTTTGGCCAGAGCCAGTGAGATTGCGCGTCCAAGCCGGGCACCGCCGGCGGTGACAAGCGCTGTGCGGGGAATATGTTCTGAAAAGGGAAAGATCATGCCGGACGACGTGCTCCCAGAGCGGCGGCGAGTGTCCCGTCATCCAGAAGGTCCAGAGCGCCGCCCACCGGCACGCCCTGTGCCACCTGGCTGACCATGACGCCCGAAGGTCGTAATTTTTCCTGCAGCCAGTGCATTGTGGTTGCGCCTTCCACCGTTGCCCCGAGCGCCAGGATTACTTCCCTCACCTGCCCTTCCTGAATACGTCCAAGCAGAGGCTCCGTATTCAGATTTTCCGGTCCGATTCCGGACAGAGCGGACAGCGTTCCTCCCAGCACGAGATAGATACCGCGATGAACTGCTGCCCGCTCAAGAGCCCAGAGATCGCTGACATTTTCTACCACGCAGACCAGCTCCCGGTCACGGTGGGGATCCGCACAGATGTGGCAGGGATCACACGTATCCAGGTTTCCGCAGGCCGAGCATGTCTTTACTGAGCGGGCTGTTTCCTCCATCGCGCGGGCCAGCGTCAGAAGCCGGCCCTGAGGATCACGCAGGAGAGACAGCACGGCACGGCGCGCGGATCTTGGTCCCAGCCCTGGCAGGCGGGACATCTGCGTGATCAGCCTGTCAATCTGAGACTCTGCCACAGTCAGATCAGAACGGCAAACCAAGTCCGGGCGGCAGATTCAGACCGCCTGTAACTTTTTTCATTTCTTCTGAAGCTGTTGCATCCAGCTTCTTACGCGCATCCGCGCTTGCTGCGAGGATCAGATCCTGGAGCATATCCATATCCTCAGGATCGGCCAGTTTCGGATCGATGGCGATGGATTTCATATCCCCTTTGCCAGTAAGGACGATTGTCACCAGACCGTTTCCGGCGCTGCCTTCAATCGTCATACGTTCGAGATTTGCCTGCATCTCCTGCATCTTGCTCTGCATCTGAGAAGCCTGCTTCATCAGTCCGGCGAGATTTTTCATCGTCAGCTTTCCTTGTTTTCTGACCGGCCTGTCCGGTCAGTCCTGTTCCGTACCCGGATAATCCGGGCGTTCATCCATATCTGTGAAAACAGCATCGTCCGGGGCGAACTCAAGATCGGGACTGTCTTCCACGAGGAGGATCTCAGGGGGTAATCCGTAATCATCCAGAGAGTGATCCGTGACCTTGCCGATCTCCGCGTCGGGGAAAGCCGACATGATCGCGCGGACCAGAGGATGCGCCTCTGCGGATCTGTGCCGGAGCTGGATGACTTCCGCCCCCTGCTCTGCAAGTGTCGGTTCTCCCGTATCCGCGGAGACCGCGATATCCCATTCCTGACCTGTCTCGCGCAGGAGAACACTATGCAGCCTCCCAGCAAGATCACGCGGAACATCAGGCTCCGGCCTGAAGCGGATGACCGGCGGGGCCCAGTTCACCAGATGCACGGCATGGAGAAGCTGACCGTGGAGCATGGGCTCCCTGACGTCCTTGATCAGCGCGACCATTTCCCGCCAGCTTCGCGGCATCGGGCGATAATGCGCTACCTCTTCATGAAGTTCCGCAACGGCCGCTCCGGATACAGAACTGCCGCCTGATGCAGCCATTCTTACCACGTTCCCCGGGGGGGGGGCTCCCTGGAGGGCTGCCGGGGCTCCTCCGGAATTTGTGCCCGCGGTCCGGGGCTTTGCGGAGCCGGGATTCTCCGGTCTGCTCTCAAGACGGCGCAGCAGTTCTGTCGGATCAGGCAGGTCGGACGCGAAGCACAGGCGTATAAGCACCATATCTGCGGCTTCCCGACGGTCCGGAGCCGTGCTGACTTCGTTGATCCCTTTAAGCAGCATCTGCCATATCCGTGACAGCACGGGTATGGAAAGGTGTTCTGCGAACTCCGCTCCGCGGACACGCTCCGCCTCAGGCAGTTCACGCGAGTTTCGTAAATCCGGAACTGTCCTCAAGCGTGTTACCATATGCGTCAGGTCGAGAAGATCACCAAGCATCACTGCCGGGTCCGCGCCGCGCATATGTGCCTCATCCATAATCTGCAGAGCTGCGGCCGCATCTCCTGCTGCAATGGCACGGAAAAGATCGAACACCACCTGCCTGTCGGCAAGTCCAAGCATCGCGCTGATCAGTGATGACGGGACAGGGCCTTCGCCCTCCAGCGCTCCCTGGGCAATTGCCTGGTCCAGCAGGGACAGACCATCGCGTACGGACCCGTCGGCTGCGCGTGCAATGAGCGAAAGAGCTTCAGGTTCAAACAGGCAGTTTTCTTTTTCTGCGATTTTCCCGAAAAATTCTGTCAGTTCGGACTGTGAGACACGCCTGAGATCGAATCTCTGGCAACGTGACAGCACCGTGACCGGCACTTTCCGCAATTCGGTTGTTGCGAAAATGAAAGTGACCTGTGCAGGCGGTTCCTCCAGCGTCTTCAGCAGCGCGTTGAACGCGTTGCGGGAGAGCATATGGACTTCATCGATGATGAAAACCTTCATCCGCCCCTGCATCGGACGGAAGCGGGTGGCCTCAATGATTTCCCTGACGTCATCCACGCCCGTGCGGGAGGCTGCATCCATCTCCAGCACATCCGGGTGCCGGTCTGCCAGAATCGCTGTGCAGTTCGGACAGACTCCGCACGGATCAGCGACGGGACCGCCTTTTCCGTCCGGGCCGATACAGTTGAGCGCGCGCGCTATGATCCGGGCTGTTGTCGTCTTGCCGACGCCGCGCACGCCCGTCAGCATGAAGGCATGCGCCACCCGGCCCATCGCAAATGCATTCCGCAATGTCCGGACGAGAGTGTCCTGCCCGATCAGATCATTGAAGGTAGCGGGGCGATATTTACGTGCGAGGACTCTGTATGGCCCCTGCTTTTCCGGATGCTCTGCATTCTGCTCGGGCTTTACGGGAGCATCACCGAACAGCCCTGCTCCGTCAGATTCGGGAAGAGGAAGATCATCTTCTTCAACGGCGTGCTGTTCTTCATCCGACATCAGCGTCCCTCCATCGGGTCGGTGCGGCTCTTTTCAGCCTGTCGGGAAACGGTGGAAGACCGGACACTGACCCGGACGAACTCACTATGGCTGCTTCCTTCCGGACCTGACCGGGTTAGCGAGGTATCCGTCCAGCGCCGATCTCCCGCGGCACGTCTATCACAGTGCTCAGGACAGACCAAGAGGCAAGGCGCGATAATTGCGAAAGGGCTACTCCCCTGCTGCAGCTCCGCCTTCGTGGCGCCTGTCGAATCCACCATAATATCCTGAACCTGCCTGACCGATACGCGGGCCGCCCGTCAGAATTCCCTCTGCTATGCCCCAGGGTTTATGCGGTGTGAGCGTATATCCTTCTTTCTGCAGAACTTTTGCGGTTTCGGGGGATACGGCTCCGCTTTCCATTTCAACCGCGCCCGGCTCCCACTGTTCGTGAATACGCGGCAGATCAATCGCCTGCTGTATATCCAGCCCGTAATCGATCACTCCGAGAATGACGGACAGAATGATCGTAGGAATACGCGAACCACCCGGGCTGCCGATGATCATGACCGGCTTGCCGTCTTTTGAGATGATCGTCGGCGCCATGGAGGAAAGAGGCGTTTTGCCAGGAGCGATGGCGTTCGCCTTGCTGCCGACGATACCGAACATGTTCGGTGCACCGGGCTTGGAAGCAAAATCATCCATCTCGTCGTTCAGGAAAAAACCCGTGTTCCCGGCAATGACACCCGCACCGAACCAGCCGTTGAGAGTGTAGGTTGTGGAGACGGCGAACCCTGAACGATCAATGACGGAATAATGGGTTGTTTCATGTTTCTCAGGCTGAATTTCGCCCGCTTTCATGTCGGCTGAAAGCATGGCCTTATCCGCCGGAATCGCTTTGCGGGCAGCCTCTGTATAGGACGGATCAGAAAGGCTTGTGAGAGGATTTTTCACAAATGCCGGATCACCCAGATCCTGACGATCCGCATAGGCTCTGCGCATCGCTTCGATCTCATAGTGCAGTGCGACGGGGGAATGCAGTCCGAATGACGCCATGTCATATCCGGAAAGAATTTCCAGCATCTCACACAGAGCAACACCTCCTCCGCTTGGCGGCGGGGATGTTTCGATGTGATAGCCCCTGTAGGTGCAGGTCAGCGGCGGTAATTCGCGAACGCGATACCGGCGGAAATCCTCTTTCTGCAGGATACCGCCATTCGCCTGACTTGCGGCAACGATCGCGTCAGAAATCGGTCCGTCGTAAAATGCACCCGGGCCGTGTTTTGAAATCTGCTCAAGCGTGCTGGCCAGCTCTGACTGAACCAGTCTGTCCCCTGCGTTCAGAGGGCTTCCGTCAGCGTGCAGAAAAATCTTTCGTGCTGCCGGATCCTTGAGAAACTGCTCCGTGGAGGTGTGCAGGAGTTCGACATCTCCCTCTCCGAGAATGAAGCCTTTTTCTGCAAGCTCGATGGCCGGAGCGAGGTCTTTCTGTCGTGACAGTTTACCCCAGCGTGACCGGACCATCTCCATGCCGGCAACAGTTCCCGGAACGGCGACGGCCTTCCAGCCCGTGATGGACTGATCCGGGATCACGTTTCCCTTCGCGTCCTGGTACATGGTTTCTGTTGCCGCCAGGGGGGCATGTTCACGAAAATCGATGAAGACGGCTGATTTTCCAGGTGGACGCAGCAGCATGAAGCCTCCGCCGCCTATATTTCCTGCTGCGGGATAGACAACGGCGAGCGCATATCCGACGGCTACCGCCGCATCGGCCGCATTTCCCCCTTCCGTCAGGATACGACGCCCAACCTCGGAAGCGAGATGCTGGGCGGATACCACCATCCCATGGTTTCCATGGGCCGGAGCGAGGGGAGCCAGGTTCAGCGCATTCTGCCCGAATGCGAGAGGGTCAGGCGCTCCCGAGGAGGGAGCCGCCTCAGCCATCAGGGGAAAAACTGAAAGAAGGCCGGTAAAGATACCGCGCAGGACCCGATTTCCATTCATGGATCGCCTCAATATGACCTCACTATGCCCCGTATGGTGGCTTTGTATATCCCGCAGGTGAGAGGGTAAAAATCTCACAGCCGGTCTCTGTGATTCCGATCATGTGCTCAAACTGGGCGGAGAGCGAACGATCACGGGTAACGGCTGTCCAGCCATCATCCAGGATTTTCACATCGTGCTTTCCGGCATTCAGCATCGGTTCAATCGTAAAAACCATGCCGGGCTCAAGCTTCATGCCTTCACCGGGTTTTCCGTAATGCAACACGTTAGGCGCAGCGTGGAACTCGCGCCCGATTCCGTGTCCGCAGAAATCACGAACTATCGAGAAGCGCCTGTCTTCGGCCCATTTCTGTATCGCGAAGCCAATGTCACCAAGCGTGGCACCCGGTTTGGCCGCCTCGATACCCTTCATCATACTTTCATAAGTCACATCAATCAGACGACGTGCTTTTACAGACGGAGCACCAACCACGTACATCCTGCTGTTATCCCCGTACCATCCATTAAGAATGGATGTTACATCGATATTGAGAATATCTCCGTCAACGAGCTTCCGATCTCCCGGAATACCGTGGCACACCACATGATTGAGAGAGATACAGCACGATTTGGGATAACCCCGATAACCCAGAGTTGCAGGAACAGCATTTTTCGACAACGTATAATCATGGATGATTTTGTCGAGTTCGTCCGTCGTTATTCCCGCCTGGACGTGCGCTGATATCATGTCGAGCGTTTCAGACGCGAGACGCCCGGCTTCACGTAATCCCTCAAAATCCGACTCTGTATGAAGGACCACTCCGCCTTTCGTCATTACCCTGTCCATATCCTGCTCATGCTTTGTATCTGAAAACCCGGAAACCCCCGGGAGTCGATACTATCGCAGGAAAAGCCTTCCTGGAACCCTTTGGCTCCGGACCGGAAATCAGGTCCGGTGGCGCAGGGATTTTACCTTATGCGCCGTTGCCGCAGATGTTTTATGTTTCAGCGGGGTTGCAACAAGCCGGATCGGAGCTGAAGGCCGCTTGATTCGCGATGCCTGAGCAACTTCCAGAGGCCGCGCGCTTCTTCCATTTCCGGAAGATGAAGCCGCCGCGAGGACCATCTTCTTACGTCCCCTCACATGACGTTCGGTACGGGCCAGAACAACAGGACGACCCGGCCTTACGACGGGAAAGCTGTTATAGGGCTCAGGAGGCAGACCTTCGGCCGAGAAGCCATCATCAAGGATATGTGCCATGGTTACCTGCCGCTGCCCGCGGCTTTGAGCACCCATGACGACGCCGACCAGACGCACATTCCCGTGAATTGCTGAAGATACAAGATTCAGACCAGCCTGCGCCGTATAACCCGTTTTCATCCCGTCTGCTCCCGGATAAAATCTGAGCATCGGGTTATGATTGGGGATCGACATCCCGTGGAAATAGAACATGGGCGTTGAAAAATAATGATAATATTCAGGGAAATCTGAAATCAGCCTGACAGCGAGTGTCCCGAGATCCCTGGCTGTCGTGACCTGATCAGGGTCCGGCAGGCCGGACGCATTGCGAAACGTCGTGCGCGTCATCCCCATGTAACGCGCCTGCTGCGTCATCATGGCGGCAAATTCAGCTTCATTTCCCCCGCCGATATATTCACCAAGCGCACAGGCAGCATCGTTTGCGGATTTGGTGACCAGCCCCAGAATCGCCTGCTCTACCGTGAGATAGCCACCCGGGCGCAGGCCAAGTTTTGAGGGCTCCTGCAGCGAAGCATGTATGGAAACAGGCAGCTCCTGATCAAGCGAAATACGACCGGCCTTAAGCGCTCTGAATGTCATGTAGAGCGTCATGAGCTTGGTCAGACTCGCAGGGTAGCGCTGGAGATCCGCATTATCCTGCGAAAGGACTGCGCCTGTTCTGGTATCGGCAACGTAGGAGCTTATCTGACCTACATACTGGGCCCGGGCTTCCCTTACAGGCAATCCGGCGAATACCGCCGCCCCGGCAAGTATCCCTGCCCCGGCCGCGCGACTGCGTTTTCCACGAACCACAAGACGAATCAGGAGGTTTCGTTTCGATCCGCTTTTTCGCATATCTGCCTCGCTCCGCAGGGCTGCCTGCCCGGTTTTCCCGACCCTGTTTTCAGGATATCCTAGCTCAACATTCTGTAAGACGTCTACCGCCTGTCGGATTAAGAAACATCTAACAGGACAGGATGTTCACCTGCTATCATGGTTTTTTTAAGTCTGCCGCGTCCGCGCGCCCGTCAAAAGAAAAACTTTCCGGACGACTCATTCCTATTCATCCTCCGACAAAAATCCCATATAACAGGGCGCATGCTCTCTCTGACCTTTCCTGCCGCTGGATCCGTGATCCCGACTACAGATGCCCTCCTCCACCCTTGTGGTCACGGGGGAAAATCCGGTGGTGCCGGAAATCCCGGCCGGAAAGCCACGGAGAACGGAAAACCTGCTGACACGGACGGGGAGTCAGAGGTCGGTGTTGTTGTCCGCACCAGACCTAAGACGCGCAAGCCCGCTATGTATAAGGTACTGATGCTCAATGACGACTACACTCCGATGGAGTTTGTCGTGCACGTCCTGGAGCGGTTTTTCCACAAGTCCCGGGAGGAAGCCACGAGCATCATGCTCCACGTTCATAAACGCGGGGTCGGTGTCTGCGGGGTTTTCACGTATGAGGTTGCGGAGAGTAAGGTGACACAGGTGATGGATCTTGCGCGCCAGAATCAGCACCCGTTGCAGTGCACGATTGAGAAAGAATGAATTCTTCCGGCTCCGTGCACGAAAAAAAAGAGTGCGGAAGCCGCTTTTGTGACTGGCTTTTCCGTATGATACCCCCAAATATGGTTGTGTCCGGTCTCTGACCGGCCAGATTTCCCGGAAGGAGCGTCGTACATATGTTATCGCGCAATCTTGAACAGACGCTGCACCGGGCACTCACGCTGGCTGGCGAACGCCGTCATGAGTACGCCACGCTTGAGCATCTTCTTGTGGCTCTGGTGGATGATCCTGATGCCACGGTCGTGTTCCGCGCCTGTGGTGTTGACCTCGACAAGCTGAGGTCTGACCTTACTGAATTCCTGGACAAGGATCTTGCCGGGCTTGCGTCCGAGCGTCCGACTGAGCCGAAGCCAACGGCTGCTTTCCAGCGTGTTATTCAGCGAGCTGCCATTCATGTCCAGTCCACGGGCCGTGATGAGGTGACCGGGGCGAATGTTCTTGTCGCTCTCTTTGCTGAGCGTGAAAGCCATGCGGTCTATTTCCTGCAGTTGCAGGATATGACCAGACTTGACGCCGTTAACTTCATCTCGCACGGCATTGCCAAGGCGCCTGATCGCGGGGGCCGCCGTTCCTCCACGACCTCCGGTCCTTCTCCTGAGAAATCCGATGACGGGGAAAAGGAAGAGCGTGGCCGCGGCAGTCAGAAGACCGGTGAGGCTCTTGCGACATATTGTGTCGACCTGAACAAGAAAGCTGAAGCCGGTAAGATCGATCCCCTGATCGGTCGCGATACGCAGATTGAGCGCACGATTCAGGTTCTGTGCCGTCGTACCAAGAATAATCCGCTCTATGTGGGTGATCCCGGCGTTGGCAAGACTGCGATTGCCGAAGGGCTTGCCAAGCGCATCGTTGAAGGTGATGTGCCTGAGGTTCTTCTGAAATCCACGATCTTCTCTCTCGATATGGGGTCTCTGCTAGCCGGAACCCGCTATCGTGGTGATTTCGAAGAGCGGCTGAAGGCTGTTGTGAATGATCTGGAGCAGAATCCCGGAGCCATTCTCTTTATTGACGAGATTCATACCGTCATCGGGGCCGGTGCGACTTCAGGCGGGGCGATGGATGCGTCCAATCTTCTGAAACCTGCTCTTGCTGCGGGCACCCTGCGCTGTATCGGGTCTACGACGTATAAGGAGTATCGTCAGTATTTTGAGAAAGATCGTGCGCTTGTGCGCCGGTTCCAGAAGATTGACGTCGAGGAGCCGACCGTTGAGGACGCGGTGAAGATTCTTCGTGGTCTGAAGACGAATTACGAGAAGCATCATAAAGTTCGTTATACCGAGGAAGCCATTCGTGCTGCGGTGGAGCTTTCTGCGAAATATATTCATGACCGGAAGCTGCCTGATAAGGCCATTGATGTCATTGACGAGGTCGGTGCGTCGAGGATGCTGTTGCCGGAGAACAAGCGTCGCAAGACCGTGACGCTGAAGGATGTGGAGGACATTATCTCCCGTCTGGCACGTATTCCTGCAAAGAGCGTGTCTGCTGACGACAAGGAAGTTCTTCGCACGCTTGAGCGTGATCTGAAGAATATGGTCTTCGGGCAGAACGGGGCGATCGAGGCTCTTGCGTCTGCGATCAAGCTGGCCCGTGCCGGGCTGCGGGATCCGGAAAAGCCGATTGGTAACTATCTGTTTTCGGGACCGACCGGTGTCGGAAAGACCGAGGTTGCACGTCAGCTGGCCTCTACTCTGGGTATTGAGCTGATCCGGTTTGATATGTCCGAGTATATGGAGCGGCATTCCGTCTCCAGGCTGCTTGGTGCACCGCCGGGATATGTCGGTTTTGATCAGGGCGGGCTTCTGACTGATTCCATCGATCAGCATCCGCATGCGGTTCTGCTACTTGATGAAATTGAGAAGGCACATCCTGATCTTTTCAATATCCTGCTGCAGGTTATGGATCATGGTCAGCTGACGGACCACAACGGAAAGACCGTTGATTTCCGGAATGTCATTCTGATCATGACCACGAATGCGGGTGCTGCTGATCTCAGCAAGGAAGCGCTCGGGTTCGGACGTGATACGCGTGACGGCGAGGATGAGGAGGCGATCAAGCGTCTGTTCACTCCGGAATTCCGCAATCGTCTTGATGCGATCATTCCGTTTACCAATCTCTCTCCTGAGGTTGTCGGGCGGGTTGTAGAGAAGTTCATTCTTCAGCTTGAGGCTCAGCTTGCTGATCGCAATGTGACCATTGAGATTTCGTCTGCAGCGAAAGAGTGGCTGGCTGAAAGAGGATATGACCGCCTCTATGGTGCGCGGCCTCTGGGTCGGGTTATTCAGGAGTCGATCAAGAAGCCTCTGGCTGAGGAGCTGCTCTTCGGGCGTCTTTCTAAGGGGGGTGCTGTACGTATCGGCCTTAAAGACGGCGCTCTGGACTTCGAGATTATGGAAAACAAAACGTCCGCAGCCTCTTCTGAGGGTGATGAGGGCGGAAGTGAGAAAGAGCCGGAGACAGCTGACTGACTTCTTAAGCTCCGTGCTCACGGGAAAAGCCCTGTCGATTTTTCGGCGGGGCTTTTTTGTTTTTCGGATATCACCTGTCTTTATGAAGGTGTTTTAGGATCTGAGTGCCTCCAGACCAGATACGCTTTTCCATACAAACTTCGGGCTGTCGGATTTTTTAGAAATACATTCTATGTATATATCTGTTTCATTACTTTGAATAATACAGATCTGTAAATTTATATTCAATTACAGATTTATAATAAAAAAAATCCACCGTGATATAAATACAACTCATATTGATCGCAGATTATGTCTTATCGGAACACAGATCAGGGATAGCATAGTCTGAAAATGGCTGAAATCTGCTGTTTTCCTATTTAATTCATTTTTTGTTTTACTGTTTTTCATATATTTATATAATATACATGAATATTGAAATTATATGCCTGTCACGATAATTCTTTCGAAGAAAATACTGTGACATACGGCTATGACAAAAAAACAAAAAAAAGCATGCCTTCGCACTTTTCTGAAAAAAACATGCTGTTTTTCTGTATCTTTTCCAGGCGCTGCTCTTGCGCTGTCCTTGTACAGTGCAGGGTTTCCGGATCAGGCTGAGGCTCAGATTGCGAACTCTCCTGCTCATGCCACGGAGATCAGGGCCGAGACGCGTCCTCTGACACCGCATGGACAGAAAATCCAGCCGATCGCGCCTCTGGGGCCTTTAAATGCACTGTTTGATACTGAAAGTATCTCTGCGCTTCTGAACAGGAGTGACGATGCGCTCCGTGAATCTGATCTGGCTGCCGGTTATTATGTCCCGGCACAGACATTCGGAAATCTTGTGCCGCAGCTTAAACAGCCGCGGAAATGGCTTAATGATCGCGGGTTTTCTTTTCAGCTTTCCTACAAGGGGGAAGGTATTGCCAATATTGGCGGTGGTATCCGGCGGGGTATGGATTATGCCCATGAAGTCACGCTGGTTACACGGTTTGATCTTGGCAGGCTGACTCATGCGGACTGGCTGGAAGGCTGGTTTTTACATGGTGTTCTTGTGGAGCGTGCGGGAAATCAGGTTTCTCATGATTATGTCGGAGAACGTCGGATTCTTCTGTCCGAGGTTTACAGCCTTTCGGGCAGTGTGGCTGCGCATCTCGCGGATATCTATCTTGAGAAATCCTTTTTTCGTAACAGGGTTAATATTAATGTCGGGCGTCTGACACTTACGCATACCTATGCGACGTCCGTTCTGCTCTGCACTTTTATCATTCAGTGCTCTGCGCCTGTTGGCGTGAAATCGCAGTCCGGGTGGAGTGTTTATCCCAAGGCGACGTGGGGCGGAACGATTCGTATCCGGCCGACGCGAGATCTGACGCTGAGGACTGGTGTTTATGCATCCGGTGTCCTCACGGATAATCCCTCCGGCTGGGCCTGGGGGGCTGAGCATCAGACGGGTGTAATGCTGCCGATCGAGCTGACGTGGGAGCCGTTTTTCGGACGGGTTTCAAAACTTCCCGGTCATTACAAGCTTGGTTTTGGTCATGACACCAGCTCTTATGACAATCTGATCGGCACTGTTCCGGCGCAGTATAAGGCTGATGTTGGTCATCTTTCGCGTGAGGCCCGGGATACTTTCTATTTTGAGGCGGATCAGATGATCTATCGCAGTGGCGGGGAACATCAGATGGCCGGCGGGTATCTTCTGGCCGGGTATATTCACAATACGCCGAATGTTTCAGTATTTTCCGACCAGGTTTATGTTGGGATGTCGCTTCTGGGGATCATTCCCCATCGGCCATTTGATCGTTTCGGGTTTATGTACTCGTATTATCAGGTGAGTTCGGCTTTGCGGCGGGGGCAGCGTCTGCGGCAGATGGCCGGGATGAGCATGGGTGCGTTTGTTAATGATCCGCAGACCCATTCCGAGACCCTTGAGGCCTATTATGGAATTCCCGTGATTCCCGGGCTTATTTTCCAGCCGGTGTTTGAATACATGATGCATCCCGGTCAGACGAAGAAGATTCCGAATGCGACGCTGGCTGGTCTGAAAATTCTGGCCAGTCTCTGAGGATTTCCGGAGTGTGAAAAAGCCTCTGTTTGTCTGGATTTTTTCTGACTGTTCTGAAGTGATATTTTTTAATCCGGGTGATATTATTTTTACCCGGATTTAATTCGTGATTTTTGTCGTATTTCCCGGCTTTGCTCTGCCGTGCCTGATGGCTGGTGCCATATAAAAAACGCCGCCGGATTTCTCTGGCGGCGTTTTTCTCAATCGTCCGGTCTGAGGATCAGCCGACGATTTCGGTCTCTGCGAAGAAGAAGCGGATTTCGTTCGTCGCGTTCTCCAGGCTGTCGGAGCCGTGGACGGAGTTGGCTTCGATGCTTTCCGCGAATTCGGCGCGGACGGTGCCCGGTGCGGCTTTCTTCGGGTCGGTTGCGCCCATGACGTCGCGGTGTTTTGCGACGGCGTTCTCGCCTTCCAGGACCTGGAGCACGACGGGGCCGGAGATCATGAAGGAGACCAGCTCTCCGTAGAACGGGCGCTCTTTATGGACGGCGTAGAAGGCGCCTGCCTGGGCTTCGGTGAGCTGTGTGCGCTTCTGGGCGACGATACGCAGGCCTGCGTCTTCGAACACGGCGTTGATCTTGCCGGTCAGGTTGCGGCGGGTTGCGTCGGGTTTGATGATGGAAAGGGTGCGCTCGACGGCCATCTGTGTGGTCTCCGGTCAGAAAAACATGTGCAGGGCGCCGGTCAGGCACTCTGTCTGGGCGCTTCCTCTAGAGCATTATCGCCCGGACTGGTAGGTGTCCTGAGTGAAATCAGGTCAGATGATCTGAGTGTATCCGGGGAATCGTGGTTCGTGAGTCTTCTTCTCGTTTCTGATCTGACCCTTCGCATTGCGGGGCGCACACTTCTTGATGAGGCTTCCCTGTCTGTCGAGCCGGGGCGGAAGGTTGGTCTGATCGGTCGGAACGGGGCTGGGAAATCGACGCTTCTCGGGGCTGTTGCAGGGGATACGCAGCCTGATGGCGGCACGATCCGGCTGGCGGCGAGAGCCCGTCTGGGGCGTGTGAAGCAGGAGGCGCCTTCGGGGTCTGCCACGCTGCTGGAGACCGTTCTGGCGGGGGATACGGAGCGGACAGCGCTGCTTGAGGAGGCGGAGCACGCGACGGACGGGATTCGGATTGCAGAGATTCACGAGCGTCTTGCGGCGATCGGTGCGGACAGTGCGCCGGCGCGGGCGGCGACGATTCTCTCGGGGCTGGGGTTTGATGCGGCGGCGCAGGCCCGGTCCGTTTCCGAGTTTTCCGGTGGCTGGCGGATGCGTGTCGCTCTGGCGACGGCTTTGTTTCTCAACCCTGATCTTCTGCTTCTGGATGAGCCGACGAACCATCTTGATCTGGAGGCGACGGTCTGGCTGGAGAGCTGGCTGAAGCGGTTTTCGGGGGCGGCTCTGATTGTCAGCCATGACCGGGGTCTGCTGGATTCCTGTGTGGATGCGATTGCCCATCTCGATCGTGGCAAGCTGACGCTTTATTCCGGCGGGTATGAGAATTTTGTCCGTATCCGGACGGAGCAGGCTTTGCAGCAGGCGCGGATGGCGGAAAAGGTTGCGGCGCAGCGGGCGCATATGCAGTCTTTTGTGGACCGGTTCCGGGCGAAGGCGACGAAGGCGCGGCAGGCTCAGGCGCGTGTGAAGGCTCTGGAGAAGCTGCCTGTTATTGAGTCTGTTGTTGAGGACACGCCGGTCCGGTTTGATTTTCCGGCTCCTGATGAGCTTCCTCCTCCGGTTCTGACGACGGATGCGGTGAGCATTGGTTATGACGGGCGGGCGGTTCTGTCTGATCTGTCCCTGCGGATTGATATGGAGGACCGGATTGCGCTTCTGGGCGCGAACGGCAACGGCAAATCCACGCTGGCGAAGCTTCTGGCCGGGCGTCTGTCACCGCTTTCGGGGACGATGTTCCGCAATCCGAAGCTGCGGGTGGGGTATTTCGCGCAGCATCAGACTGAGGAGCTGGTGATGAGCGAGACGCCGGTGGATCATATGTCGCGGGCACTGCCCGGGGCGCTTCCTCCTGCGGTGCGGTCTCAGCTTGCGCGGTTCGGTCTGGATGCGGCGCGGGCGGAGACGCGGGTGTCTGAGCTTTCGGGAGGTGAGAAGGCCCGGCTGCTTCTGGCTCTGGCGACGCGGGATGCGCCGCAGATGCTGATTCTGGATGAGCCGACGAACCATCTCGATCTGGATGCGAAGGATGCCCTGATCCGTGCTCTGGCGGAGTTTACGGGGATTGTGATTCTGATCAGCCATGATTCTCATCTTGTTGAGATGACGGCGGACCGGCTGTGGCTGGTTGCTGACGGGCGGGTGACGCCGTTTGCCGGGGATATGGCGGAGTATCGGGCGTGGCTTACGGACCGGTCGCGTTCTGAGCGTGGCGGTGGTGAGGCACGGGCTGAGGCGAAGGGGGCTGACCGCAAGGAGGAGCGCCGGGAGCGTGCGGAGGCGCGTAAGGCGCTGGCTCCTCTGCGGAAGAAGGTTCAGGCGGCTGAGGCCCTGATGGTGAAGCTGAACAACGAGCAGGTTGTGATTGAGGCGAAGCTGGCTGATCCGGATATTTATTCGGCGGGGCGGGCGGCTGATCTGACGGCGCTGACGACGCGGCTGGCTGCGGTGAAGAGGGAGCAGGAGCAGGCGGAGGAGGTCTGGTTCGCGTTGCAGGAGGAGCTTGAGGCGGCTGAGTGAGCGGCCTCCTCCGCCTGTCAGTGATGCAGTCTGTGCGGGATTCTGTGTTTGCGAATGATGTGTTCGGGCAGCCTCTGGATAGTATCAGAAGAATAAAAAGTATTTCCGCTCAATGTAATAAGTCTCTGAAAATTCTTACCTGGAGAGCCTGATCCTTCGGTTCTCCATGCCGTAACATTTTCATATATCGCAGTTGGTATTTTAATATTTTCGGTCGCTGCAGTTATGGCATCCTGCACAGGAAGCCGGAAAGTACAACACTCACGGCACACGAGCAGCCCTTAACTGACGACACGCCGTAGAGGATGATGACTGATACCAACCGTTTCTTGATCAGACTCACGGGGTACCCATTGGGCTAAAAATGTGATTCACAGGATGCTGATCAT
>NZ_JAJJND010000044.1 GCF_029759835.1 Acetobacter sp. AN02 | reverse complement strand
AATGATCAGCATCCTGTGAATCACATTTTTAGCCCAATGGGTACCCCGTGAGTCTGATCAAGAAACGGTTGGTATAATCGCCGGGCATTCCGGTCTTCCGGGCGGGTTGTCAGTCTTGTTCCGGTGTCACGCGATCTGAGCTGGGAGCACGATGCCGCCGCACCTCTGGATGTCAGCCGTGCCTTTGCTGAGCCCCTGCATCGGAAGATTGCCGCGCGGGCCGGGCAGAAATGGCCGCATCGGGTTCTTCCGGCTCCGGCCGTGACGGCGGATTCCGATGTGCATCTTGTCTGTGAGGATGGCACGGTGATCCGCAGGACGCGTGAGGTGAACGGCTATGCCATGTTCATGCTTCCGTCCGGTGTGAGGAATGTGCGGGTTGTCTCGGGTGTTTTCCGTCCGTGTGACGTGACGGGCCCGTTTACCGATGATCGTCGGCGTATCGGTGTTGCCGTGGGTGAGATTACGGTGTTCCGCAGAGGGCAGAGCACGTCTGTCACGGCTCATCTGAGCGGAGAGGCGCTGTCCGGCTGGCATGCTCAGGAGTGGGCGGATACGCGGCTGACCACGGGGGATGCGCTTCTCCCGCTTGAGGCATGCGATACTGACGGAGGAGCGCTTCTGGTGATGCAGCTTCGTCCGGTCGGTCCTTATCCTGCCGAGACCCCGGCGGAGGAGTTGCGCCGCTCTGCGTGAGAGCGGTTCCGTTCTTACGGGCTGAAGGTGAAGTCCGCAGCGACAGGCACGTGATCTGACGGGCTTTCCATGCTGCGGGCGTCCTTCATGACCGAGATGGCGGACAGGGACGGGACGAGGTCTTTCGTGACCCAGATGTGATCAAGGCGGCGGCCACGGTTTGAGGCGGCCCAGTCCCGGTTCCTGTATGACCACCAGGTGTAGAGTTTTTCAGAGGCCGGGACGAAGTGGCGCATGGCGTCGGTAAAACCGGTCTTCAGCCAGTGTTCCAGCCGTTCCGTTTCCGGCGGGGTGTGGCTGACGACGCTGAGGAGCTGTTTATGGCTCCAGACATCGTGTTCCAGGGGAGCGATGTTCAGGTCTCCGACCAGCACGGTCCGGGTCATGCTGCGGGTCCGGAACCAGGCAGTGGCTTCCTCCAGGAAGGCGAGCTTATGCGCGAATTTCGGATTTTCTTCCGTATCGGGAATGTCTCCGCCGGCCGGGACATAGAAATTATGGATTTCCAGTGGACCGTCTGAGGTCTGTACGCGTCCGGCGATGTGGCGGCAGTCGCCTTTTCCACACCAGTCGGGTGTGTCCGGCACCTCTTCGAGCGGGGTGCGCGAGAGGATCGCGACGCCGTTATAGCCTTTCATGCCGCGCCGGAGCTGATGCGTGTAGCCCAGCCTGTCCAGTCCTTCGGCGGGGAAGAGGGGGTCCGGTACCTTTGTTTCCTGCAGGCAGATCACATCCGGTGTCAGGGTCCGTGCGATGTCTGCCAGCAGCGGCAGTCGGAGGCGCAGGGAGTTGATGTTCCATGTCACGATACGCATGGAAGGGGGAGTGCCGGTCCTGATGTCGTGATGCAAGGGTAAATCAGGCACGGGGTCTGTTCCGGGCCTGAGAGGCGGCGTTATCCGAAGGCGCCGACATGGTGCATCACGGCGACACTGATCTCGCGCAGGATGCTGAAGATTGCGGCCATCGGCTCGAAGCTTTCCTCGTGTTCCGAGCGGTAGGCATCGTTATCGGCCTGGGGGCCTGCCGGTTCGTGGAAGTTCAGGTCCGGAATGGTGGTGCCCTTGGGGAACACTTCGGCCAGCTCGGCCAGGACTTCGGGGATTTCCAGGCACAGCACGCGCTGCATCATGACGTCGCGGGTGAAGTTTCCGCGAGGCATGAAGAACGGGATCCGGCTGGCCAGCACCCAGAGCCGTTCGATCAGGGCGATGCGCAGGGCGTGGAGGAGGCGTTCGGAGGCCTGCATGACGGGGGCGTCCGGCCAGGCGGCGCGCAGGGCGAGGTGATCGGCCTGGATGCGGCGGAACATGGACTGGGTATCTGCCCAGAAATCAAGCTTTTCCAGATCGTGCATGATGGCCAGCAGCCTGTCGCGCTGGGCCGGATTTTTCTCCACGGAGGCCCGGTCGAGCCAGTATCCCGGGTCCAGCAGCCAGATCACGCTGCGCAGCACCTGGTCGTCCGAATGGGCGAGGGCGTGGGCGGCGAAATCGAGCGAGATGCGAAAGCGCGGGCTGTTCTCGCGGAACATCTCGAAGGTTTCGGGATGGCGACGTGTGGCCTCTCCCAGGCCCTGGAGCAGGTTGGCGCACCAGCCGAGCTGCTGGAGGATGGCGTTGTTCGGGATGGCGCGGAGCTGGCTCGGGTGGGTGATGCGCGGGGTTGCGCCGCCGCCTTCGGTCTGGCGCGCGGAGGGGCGTGAGCCGGTTTTGTCGATCAGGGACGGGCCGAAGGCGCCGAGCAGATCGGCATAGCCCGGGTCTTCCACGAGGTCTCCCATCTCGTCCGCGATGGTGAGGAAGAAGTCGGAGGAGAAATCGGGTTGATCATAGACGGGATCGTCCCGGCGATCCGGGGGGGAGAAGACGTGTTCGGCGATGGTGGCGATGGTGGCGTCTGCCAGGGCCGGAGTTCCGAACAGGAGATAGCCGTCTCCGCCCTGGAAGGCGCTTTCCTCACGGCAGCGGATTCCGGCTTCGGAGAAGCGGGCGCGGGCGCGGGGCGGGGAGAGATAGTCCAGCCGGTCCGCGAGGCTGTAGGGGTGGCTGCCGCGGCCGATGCTTTCTCCGTGGGTGTCGAAGAGGATGACCTCGACACCGCCCAGATCCCATTTGGCCAGCAGGTCTATGACGCGCAGACGCAGGCGCTCCACGAGATAGGTGGAGGCGAGCTGTCCGACGTAGCGTCCGGAATCGGAATAGCCGAACTGGAGGCTGAGGCGGCCTGTCGCGCGCAGATAGTCGCGCCAGTTCGGGGAGCGCAGGGCTTCCTCGATGATGTTCGCGCCGTTCATCAGGGCGTCACGGGTTTCGAACAGCGGGGAGATCTCGACCTTGTCCGCGATTCCGAAGTGGCGGGCGAGCCACAGGGCGGAGAGGAGCGTGTAGCCGCTTTCGGTTTCTGCGATCAGGAAGCGGATCGGGGTTTCCGTGTCGATATGCTTGATGATCTGCGCGATGGTCATCATCAGGCGGGCGGCGGAGGCCTGTTCGGAAAGCAGGGCGCCGAAATCGACCGGTACGGATTCCACGGTTTCCAGCGCGTCGTTCACGCGGGCGAGCAGGGCGCGGCGGTGTGCCGGATCTGCCGGGTCGTCCGTAAAGCGCAGGCGCTGGCGCAGGACGTTGTGGATCTGCGTAGCGTTGAGCCGTGTGTGGGTGTGGGAGGCGGAGAGGCCATGCGACATCAGCCCGGCGCGGGCGATGCACAGCTTCATGCGGATATCGTCGGACGGGGCTTCTTTGATGAGGGTGTCCAGGTCTTCCGCGAGGTCCGAGGCCCGGAGGAGAGCGTCTTCCCGCAGGCCGATCAGGCTGTCTGCGAATTCCGAGGTTGCGACCGGATCTGCGTTTACGGGGCAGCGTGCGATCTGTGTGCTGACGGCCTGGATGGCGCGTTCGATCCGTTTTTCGAAGGCTGCCGCATCCGCGCCGCTGCTTTTGATCTGGTCCAGCAGGCGGCGGAGCTGCGCGAGTTTCATCAGCAGCCGGAAATGGATGGAGTTCCACCAGCCGATATCGGTGCGTCCGTCCGTGTCGTATCCCACCCAGCTCGTGAGAATGACGGAGCGGGGGATGATCCGGCTCCATTCGTCTGCGAACAGGCTGGCGGCGCGGCTGAGGATGACCTCATTGAGCCGGTCGATCGCGGCGCGGCCACGGAGGATTCCGGCCAGGGCCTGGGAGAATTCCTCATCCAGTGTGGGCGGTTTCTCGCGGCGGTGTGTTTCGGCGGCGGGGGCCGGGACGGCTCCGGCGGGCCGGGATGCGGCGTCGGCCAGGGCCGTGTAGATGCGCGGCGCGAGGGCGAAGGTGGGGTGAGCCGTAAAGACGGCGGCGTAGCGGATATGTTCGACGGCGTCCCGGAAGGCGGCTGATCCGGAGATGCCGGAGAGGCGTTCTCCGATGGATTCGAAGCGGCGCGAGGTGGTCTCTGCGGCGGTTCCGCCGACGAATTTCCGCAGGCGTCCGGCGCGTTCCAGCCAGGCCTCGTCGCGGATGCGGCGGACGAGCGCCTTTACGCCCGAGGTGGTCAGGCGCCCGTTATCGAGCAGTCCGACGATTCTGTGGACGCAGGCGAGGATGGCGTTTTCCTGTTCCGTGCCGCCGTCGGACAGGGGGTCTGTCCGTGACAGGGTTCCGGCCAGGAGGTGCCGGGCGATATCTGAGGTTTCCGCTGCTGCTGCCGCGTCTTCCGGATTGATTCCGGGGGTCTGACTGTCCTGGTTGTGGAATGATGCGGGGGCGGAATCAGACATACGGCACCTCGTGAGAAAAGCAGACCCTGCGAGGCTATGCATAAGACTGCGGGGGAGGCAACGGACATTATGGCACCCGGAGAAGATGTGAAGCGGGGCCGGAAGACGCCGGTCTGACTGATTGTGGGATGCGGCGGAGGGATGCTATCGGGGATGACATGACGGTACCCACGGATCCCGATATTCAGGCCCGGCAGGCGCTGGCCCGGCAGAAAACGCTTGCGACAGGCCTTCTTGGCGGGATGGCCGGTCTGACCCTTCTGACCTATCTGCCGCTGTTCCGCGGGCTGGAGCCTGCGGCCCACATGGCTCTGGAGACGGTGCGTGCGGGGGGCAAGGCCGGGGTTGTCGGCGGGATTGCCGACTGGTTTGCCGTGACCGCGCTGTTCCGGCATCCGCTGGGTCTGCCGATCCCGCACACGGCGATCATTCCGGCGCAGAAGGAGCGGATGGGGCGTGCTCTGGCCCGGTTCGTGGCGGCTCAGGTCTTTACGGAAAAGGAGATCGGCCGGGCGCTGGAGGGGATTGATCTTCCGGGGATTCTGGCCGGGATTCTGGAGGATCCCGCGACGATGGCGGGTCTGACCCGGGCGGTGCTCGGCACGATTCCCGGTGGTCTGGAGCGGCTGGAGGACGGGCGGGCTTCCGCGGCCTTTGCCCGGACGCTGCCTGTGATCCTGGGAGGGAATACGCTTGCGCCGTTGATGGCGCGCGGGCTGCGGGCGCTGGTGGATGGTGACTGCCATCAGGATGTTCTGTCGTTCATGCTCGGGCAGCTTCAGCATGTGCTGCAGTCCCGGGAGTCTGCGCTGAGGCAGATGATCGAGGAGCGGGTGCGCGAGCAGGGCGGGCGGTTTGTGGGCTGGGCGATCGGCGGGTCCATTGCCACCAAGGTTCTCGAAGCGGCGCGCGAGGAGCTGGACCGGATCGATCCGAAGGATTCTGCCCTGCGGGAGGGGTTTACGCGCTGGGTCCGTGGCGAGATCGAGCGGATGGAGACCGATCCGGAGCGTGCGGGGGAGATTTCCTCGGCCATGCGCGGGGTGTTTGCCCATGAGAGTGTTCTGATCTGGGGCGGTGATATCTGGCAGCGTCTGCGGGGTGTGATCGAGGCCGATATTGCGCAGCCTGACGGCTGGGCGGCCGGAATGGTGCAGGACAGTGTGCGGCGGATTGCGGTGCAGCTTCGCACCGATTCCGGGATGAGGGCGCGGGTGACGGATATGACCTGGCGGCTTGTCGTGCGGGTTCTGCCCTATGCCCGGGAGAAGATGGAGGGGTTCATCACGCGGGTTGTGTCGGGCTGGGACGGGGCGGCTCTGGCGGACAAGACAGAACTGCGCGTCGGGAGAGACCTGCAATATGTGCGCGTGAACGGAACGCTGGTCGGGTTTATCGTGGGTGCTGCCCTGTCAGTGGGGCTTTCCCTGCTGTTCGGTGCGGGAGCCTGAGGCCGGGTCCGGAGCGGGGGCATACGGGGGAAGATGGATCATGTTTCATCACATCTCCGGGTTTTATGCTTGATTTTCCTGAGGGACTGGCCCATCTCTGCGAAAACAGGACCTGAGCGGTACTCTATGCCGCCCATCCGGAGAATAAGGTGCATGTTCAAGCTTTCCAGGCTCGCTGACTACGCTGTGGTGACTATGGTCGAACTCGGGCGTCATGTCGAGCTTGTGACGGCGCCTGCGCTGGCGCAGGAGACGGGGCTGCCTGAACCGACGGTTGCCAAGCTTCTGAAGGTTCTTCTTGCGGACGGGCTGCTGCAGTCCCGGCGCGGGGCACGTGGCGGGTATGAGCTGGCCCTGCCTCTGAAGGACATATCGATCGCCCGTGTGATTGCGGCGGTGGATGGTCCGGTGATGGTGACGGCCTGTGTGGATGGCGGAGACTGCGGCTGTACCAGCGGCTGTTCTCTGAAAGGAAAGTGGGACGTGGTGAACGACGCGATACGAGCGACCCTTGAGGCAATCAGTCTGGCGGATATGACACGCGGAGCACCGGACGGTGCGGGTGGTCTGTCTGCGGGGGTGCGCCGGGGTCCGGAGAGTGCCGCGCCGGGTGCTGCGGTTCTGGGAGGATAGGACGATGCCGGCAGTCACGGAAACCCGCGAACAGATCGAGAAGCTTGGTCAGTCTTCCTACAAGTGGGGGTTTGAGACCGATATCGAGATGGATATCGCTCCGAAGGGTCTCAATGAGGATACGATCCGGCTGATCTCGGCCCGTAAGGAAGAGCCGGAGTGGCTTCTGGAGTGGCGTCTGGCGGCTTTTCGCGCCTGGCTGAGCATGAAGGAGCCTCAGTGGGCGAAGGTCGCCTATCCGCCGATCGACTATCAGGACGTGCATTATTATGCCGCGCCAAAGAAGCAGCCGGGTCCGAAGTCGCTTGATGAGGTCGATCCGGAGCTTCTGAAGACCTATGCCAAGCTCGGCATTCCGCTGCATGAGCAGGCGATTCTTGCCGGTGTCGAGCCTGAGGAGGGGGCGGAGGAGCGCCTTCCCGTGGCTGTGGATGCCGTGTTCGACAGTGTGTCCGTTGCCACGACCTTCCGTGAGACGCTGAGCAAGGCGGGCGTGATTTTCTGCCCGATTTCCGAGGCCGTGCGGGATTATCCCGATCTGGTCCGGCAGTATCTGGGCAGTGTGGTTCCGGCGGGTGACAATTTTTTTGCGGCGCTGAATTCGGCGGTATTTACCGACGGGTCTTTCGTGTTTGTGCCGAAGGGCGTGCGCTGCCCGATGGAGCTGTCCACCTATTTCCGAATCAATGCGCGCAATACGGGGCAGTTCGAGCGGACGCTGATCATTGTCGAGGATGGGGCTTCGGTGTCGTATCTTGAGGGCTGCACCGCGCCGATGCGTGATGAGAACCAGCTTCATGCGGCGGTGGTCGAACTGGTTGCGATGCAGGATGCCTCCATCAAATACTCGACGGTTCAGAACTGGTATCCGGGTGATGAGAACGGCAAGGGCGGGATCTATAACTTCGTGACCAAGCGCGGCGCGTGCCGCGGGGCGCGGTCCCGGATTTCCTGGACGCAGGTCGAGACCGGATCAGCCATTACCTGGAAATATCCGTCCTGCATTCTGCAGGGTGAGGGATCGGTCGGTGAGTTCTATTCCGTTGCGGTGACGAACAATCATCAGCAGGCCGATACCGGCACGAAGATGATTCATCTGGGCCGTAACACGCGTTCGACGATCATTGCCAAGACCATCAGCGCCGGTAAGTCGGACAGCACCTATCGCGGGCTTGTGCGGATGATGCCGAAGGCTTCCGGCGCACGGAACTTCACGCAATGCGACAGTCTGCTGATCGGTGATCAGTGCGGCGCGCATACGGTTCCGTATATCGAGAACAGGAACATGAGCGCGCGGGTCGAGCATGAGGCGACGACATCGCGTATTTCAGAGGATCAGCTTTTTTACTGCCGCAGTCGTGGTCTTTCCGAAGAGGATGCTGTCGGACTGATTGTCAACGGGTTCTGCCGGGAGGTTCTCAAGGAGCTGCCGATGGAGTTTGCCGTTGAGGCGCAGAAGCTGCTTCAGATCAGCCTTGAAGGCAGTGTGGGTTAAAGGACGGGTTCGGATCATATGAGCGATTTTCTGAAAATTTCCGGGCTGCATGCCAGTATTGAAACCGATGGCGGTGCGAAGGAAATCCTTCGTGGCGTGGATATGACGATCCCGGCGGGTGAGCTTCATGTCGTCATGGGGCCGAACGGCTGCGGTAAATCCACTCTGGCCTATGCGCTGGCCGGTCGGGAGGATTATGAGATCACCTCCGGCAGCGTGGCGTTCAAAGGAAAGGACCTTCTGGAGCTGGAGCCGGACGAGCGTGCGGCGGCCGGTATTTTTCTGGCGTTCCAGGCTCCGGTTGAGCTTCCCGGTGTGAACAACGCGAATTTTCTCCGTACGGCGGTCAATGCGGTGCGGCGTGCGCGTGGCGAGCCGGAGATGGATGCGGTCGCGTTCCTCAAGGCCGTGCGCGCGGCGACGAAATCGCTGTCCATGTCGGATGAGATGCTCAAGCGTAATGTGAATGTCGGCTTCTCCGGAGGCGAGAAGAAGCGCAACGAGGTGCTGCAGATGACGCTGCTGCAGCCGTCCTTTGCGGTTCTGGACGAGACGGACAGCGGGCTTGACGTGGATGCGCTCCGGATTGTTGCCGATGGCGTCAACAGGCTTCGCGGGCCGGAATTTTCCGCGCTTGTCATTACGCATCACAAGCGGCTTCTGGACTATCTCTCTCCGGACCGGATTCACGTTATGGCGAACGGCCGGATCGTTCACAGTGGTGGTCCTGAACTGGCGGAGAAGATTGACCAGGAGGGATATGCGGCGTTTCTGGCGGATGCGGCATGAGCGCCCCCGCCGCCTTTGCGCAGCAGCTTGAGAAAACCTCCGGTGCTGCAAGGGATGCTGCTCTTGCGCTGGAGCGGATCGGTCTTCCGGGGCCGAAGACGGAGGCTTTTCTTTACACCTCCCTGCGCCCTCTGACGGGCCGTTCGTTTACGGCTCCGCCGGAGGCTCCGTCCGCGGATGCGGTGCGGGCGCTGATCATGCGGAGTGTTCCGGTTGACGGGCCGCTGGCCGGGCAGCCGCTTGTGGTGTTCGTCAACGGTGTATTTTCCCGCGAACATTCGAAATATCCTGATCAGGCTGGTGTGCATATCCGTACGGATGCGACGGACGCGGTGCAGGAGGACGGTGACATGCCGTTTCTGCTGCTGAATGATGCGCTGTATCGTGACGTGACCGTTCTTGAGGTGGACCGTGATACGGATGCGGGATCGTTTGTTGTCCTGTCTCTGTCTTTCGGGACCGATACGTCCTTTCATCCGCGTCTGCGCGTGCGTGCCGGGGATGGTGCGTCCGTCACGCTGACGGAGATTGCGGCGGGAGAGGGGGCGTATCTGAACAATCCCGTTCTGTTCTGCGATGTTTCTCCGCGCGCGCATGTCGTTCATACGAAGCTGCAGCAGGAAGATGCGCAGGCGGTGCATATGGCTGCCGTGCGTGTGGCGGTTGCTGAAGGCGGGTCCTATGACAGTTTCACGCTCGGGCTTGGCGGGGTTCTGTCCCGGCATGAAGTCCGTTCGGTGCTGGGCGGGGCGAAGGCGGCGGTGCATATCAACGGCGCGCAGCTCCTTACGGAGCGTCAGACGGGTGATATCACCAGCGTGATCAGACATGCCGCGCCGGACTGCATCTCGAGACAGACGGTCCGTAACGTTCTTGGCGGTCATGCCAGGGGTGTGTTCCAGGGCAAGGTGTTTGTGGAGCGGATTGCCCAGAAGACCGATGGCTATCAGATGAATCAGGCGCTTCTCGTGTCTGAGACGGCTGAGATGGATGCCAAGCCGGAGCTGGAGATTTACGCGGATGACGTGAAGTGCAGCCATGGCGCGACGGTCGGTGCTCTGGATGCGGATCAGCTGTTCTATCTGTGCAGTCGCGGTATTCCGGGGGCTGAGGCCCGGCAGATCCTGATCAGTGCCTTTCTTGAGGAGGTTCTGGATCTGGTGACGGACGAGGCGGCTCGTGATGCGCTGCAGGGCGTTCTGCAGCAGGCTCTGGCGAAGCGGATCGGGGCCGTATCATGACGTTCGATGTGAACGTCATCCGGGCTCAGTTTCCGATTCTGTCGGAGAAAGTGCACGGAAAGGATCTGGTTTTTCTTGATTCGGCGGCTTCCGCGCAGAAGCCGGCTGCCGTGATTGACAGCATGGTTGAGACCATGCGGACGCAGTATGCCAATGTGCATCGTGGTCTGCACTGGATGAGCGAGCGGGCGACCGAGGCCTGTGAGGCGGCGCGCAGCCGTGTGGCGTCCTTTCTGAATGCTCCGGCGCGTGAGGAGATCATCTTCACGCGCAATACGACCGAGGCCATCAATCTGGTGGCGACGAGTTACGGCTCTCTTCTGAAACCGGGTCAGGCTGTGGTGATTTCCGAAATGGAGCACCATGCCAATCTCGTACCCTGGCAGATGCTGCGGGACCGGGCCGGGATCGAGCTCCGCGTTGCGCCTGTGACGGATGACGGGGAGCTGGACTTTGAGGCTCTGGGTCGTCTGCTGGAGGATGGCCGGGTTGCGCTCGTGGCCGTGACGCATATGTCCAACGTGCTGGGTGGTCTGGTTGACGTGCGACGCGTGGCGGATATGGCGCATGCGGCCGGGGCGAGGATCCTGGTGGACGGCAGCCAGGCGATCGTGCACCGCAAGGTGGATGTTCAGGAAACCGGTGCCGATTTCTATGTCTTTACGGGACATAAGCTTTACGGGCCGAGCGGTGTCGGTGTGCTGTGGGCGCATCGGGAGATTCTGGAGTCCATGCCGCCCTATCAGGGTGGCGGGGATATGATTTCCACGGTCAGTTTCGAAAAATCCACATGGGCACAGGTGCCGTATAAATTCGAGGCCGGTACGCCCGCGATTGTGGAGATTATCGGTCTGGGGGCGGCAATCGACTGGGTGGAGTCTGTCGGGTTTGATGCCATCACGGCGCATGAGAAGGTGCTTACGGATCATGCGCTGAAGGTGCTGCCTGAGGTTCCGGGGCTGAGGCTGATCGGGCGCCCTGCGGATAAGGGAGGCGTTTTTTCCTTCGTGATGGATGACGTGCATCCGCATGACATGGCGACGCTTTTAGATCGCAATGGCATTGCCATACGTGCCGGGCAGCACTGTGCGGAGCCGCTGATCCGTCGTCTGGGCCTGACGGCCACGGCGCGTGCGAGTTTTGCCGCCTACACCACGCGGGAGGAGATCGATCTCCTGGCTGGTACGCTCGTGCGTATCCGCGACATGCTGGTGTAGGGGGCGGGATGGAGACGGACGGTCTTTACAGTGATCTGATCATCAGCCGGGCGAAGTCTCCGCTTTATGCGGGGGATCTGGCTGATGTGACGGTTCGTGGGGAGGGACGCAATCCTGTCTGCGGTGATCGTGTCCGTCTCAGTCTGAAATGCGAGGGCCTGCGGATCGACGCGCTGGCGCATCAGACGCGGGGCTGTGCGGTCTGTATTGCTTCTGCGGATCTGCTGGCCGGTCTGGTTACGGGGTGGAATCGTGACGAGGCCCTTGCGGCCGGGCAGGTCTTTACCGACATGTTCAGTGACGGGACGGTTCCGGCTGCTGACGACATGCCCGACGCTTTCCGTGTTTTTTTTCCTCTCCGGCAGCACCGTGCCCGGATTGGCTGTGCCACCCTGCCATGGACCGCTCTGAAGGAGGCGCTCAGTGACGCCAGATCATGAAACCGTAATGTCGTCTGACAAGGTCGGGGGAACTGCCCGGACCTTTCAGGCGGATGAGACGCCGGCGGATGCACCGAAGGCCGGGGTTTCGCACTGGACGCCTGACGGGGAGGAGGCCCCTGCCGCCACCTCCGGCGTGCCGTCCGAGGATGCCGTGATCGAGGCGATCGCGACGGTTCATGATCCGGAGATCCCGGTCAATATCTACGAGCTGGGTCTGATCTATGCCATCGACCTGCACGAGGATGGCCGAGTGAGGGTTGAGATGACGCTGACCGCGCCCAACTGCCCGAGCGCGCAGGAGCTTCCGGCTCAGGTGAAGGAGGCGGTTGAGAAGGTGGACTGCGTGACATCTGCGGAAGTGGATGTGGTGTGGGATCCGCCGTGGGATATGTCACGCATGAGTGATGAGGCGCGGCTGGCGCTGAATATGTTCTGATATCTGCAGTCAGAAGGAGACGATCAATGACCACACAGGCTCCTGTCGCCTCACCCCGCCCGGTGCGGGAACTGCCGCCGTTGATGACGCTGTCCGAGGCGGCTGCGGCGCGGTTGCAGACGTTATACGACTCGGAGCAGGCGGGGCGTCTGCTGCGTATTTCCGTGACGACGAAAGGCTGCTCCGGCAAGGCCTATGACATGGAGTTTGTCGGGGAGCCGGAAGCCGGGGACGAGCTTGTGACGGACCGGGGAGTGAAGATTCTCGTGGATCGCAAGGCGACCCTGTTTCTGATCGGCACGGAGATGGATTTCCGGAGCGGGGAACTCGAATCGGGATTCGTGTTCAGCAACCCGAACGAGAAGGGCCGCTGCGGCTGCGGCCAGAGCTTTCACGTCTGAGAGAGTTTCCGCCTCCGGTGCGGTCGTCCGCCCGGAGATTTACCGGTTTGCCGCGCTGTAGCGTTCCGCGATTCTGACGGCTTCATCCAGCACGGCCTGGTAGGGCTGGCCTGCGTCGATATCGTAGATCCGTGCCCCTTTGTACTGCATACCGGTCAGGGCGCGGGTCTTGTCGCGCAGTTCCTGCAGCGGATGGTCAGGCTTGCGCATATGCGCCGTTACCGGATCCACGTTCAGGCGGATGATGAGGCCGGGTTTCTGCTCCGACATCCAGTCGTAGAGTTTCTGTTCCCGGCGGGCGAGGGACTGCACCAGGCGGTTGTCCGAGCGGTTCACGTCAAGGCCGGGGCCGTCATAATGAAAGCCGGGGACTTCGGCCTGGGGGTAGCGTTCCGCGATGATCAGCGTGCCGTTTCCTGAGGCTCTGATCACGCGACGGAGCTGGAACTGGCGCCAGAGCGAGAACAGATACATCACCACGGCGGAGAAGGGGCCTGGGACTTTCTTTTTCATATCCTGGGCGCGGCGGACCTTGCGGGCGAGATAGTTTTCCAGCCACGTGCCGATCACCGGCAGTTTTTTGATCCTGTCTCCGGTTTCTCCGGAAACTAGGCCCATGTAGCGGCGTTCGGAAGGACGTGTTCTGTTCAGCCGGGCGACCAGATCATGAGCGAGTCTCGTCTTGCCGGAACCGTCGCAGCCGACGACGGCGATGACACCGCACAGCGTGCCGACGGTGTCCGTTGCTGGAAACCACGATGCAACCCGATCCTGCAGCAGCTCGCCAGCGTCCATAGTTCTGCGTTCCCCACCGGTTGTAAGAAAATGAACATCTTCTTTTAAAGAGAATGCAATAATTGATACATTCCAGGCAGAAAATCAACGTTTGCCAGGGCTGTCCCGGCGAGATTGCTCAGCCGTTGCGCTTATGACGTGTGGTCGGGACCCTGTTTCAGGGCGGTCCGAACCCCGGCGAGGGCGTCTTTCAACACATCACTGAGAGGCTCGGAGCCGTCGAGATCGAGGATATGCGCGCCGTTGAATGTCAGGGCAGGGATCAGGCGTGTCTTGTCCTGCAGTGAGGACAGTCTGTGATCCGGCTTGCGGGCATAGGCCAGTTCCGCGGAGACGTTGATGCGGATGACCAGAGCCGGGATGAAGCGGGACATACGTTCGTACAGTCGGGCTTCGAGAGTGGCGAGTGCGCGGGTGAAGGCGGATGTGGCGGCGGTGCGGGACAGGCCGGGGCCGTCGAAATAGAAACCCTGTATTTCAGCCTGGGGATAGCGGTCCGTGATGATGAGCGTGCCGCTGCGGGACAGGCGGAGCATCTTGCGGAATTTCACCCAGCGCCAGACGGACAGCAGAAAGATGACCGTTGCGGTCAGGGCGTCCGGTGCTGCGGGTTTTTTCTCTTCTGCATGGGCGCGGCCGCTGCGTTTTTTCAGGAACCGGCCAAGGGCGCTGCCGATGAGCGGGATGCGGAGGATGGCTTTGAGGATATTGCCGGAATCCTGACCCAGATACATGAAGATCGTGGTCCGCTCCTGCGACAGGGCGTCTGTCAGGCCGGCTGCGAGTGTGGATTTTCCTGCGCCGTCGCTGCCGACGATGGCAATTACGCCGGGGAGAGTGTGTCGCGGGGCAGACGTCATGACTGTACCGATGCCTTTTTCGGGGAGGGAGGCACGGGATATCTCCCGTGCTCCTCATGCGTCAATGGTGTGACGCGGAGTGCGGCTTCAGTTCTGACGGGCCATGGCCCGGGAGATGGCCGTCTTTGCGGCGTCCACGACATCTTCCAGCGGACGCGTGGCATCGATTTCCACGATCGGGGCCGTGCCGAAGGTGATGCGGGAGATCCCGTCGATCTTTCTGGCGAGGGAGTCCGGCGAATGGTCCGGCTTGCGGGCGATGGCGGTGTCTGCATCCACATTCAGCCGGAGCACGAGGTCCGGGGCGTGGCGGGTCATCCAGCGGAACTGACGGTCTTCAATTCCGGCAAGAATTCTGGCGAGGGCATGATCCTTGCGGAGCCGACCGAATCCGGGGCCGTCGATGGCATCAGGCACCGATATCTGCGGAAAACGGTCGGCCAGGATGGTGATCCCTTTATTCCGCAGGCGCTGCATCCGCATGAAACGGAACAGGCGGCGGAGGGTGAAGGCATAGATCACCAGGGCTTCCGGGATACCCGGGCCGCGCGTGCTGAGGGCTTTTTCCTCTTTTTTTCTGATCGTGTGATTGAGTTTCTTTCCCATGAGCGGGAGACGGGCAACAGAGCGCGCGAGGTTGCCGGACTGCTTGCCGAGATGGCACAGTTCGGCCGGTCCCTGCGTCTGCAGCCATGTGAGCAGCTGGCTTCCGACGGTTGATTTACCAGCCCCGTCGGAGCCCACGATTGCGATCAGCATGTTCTCGCCATTCCTCCTGTTGCAGTGTGGTCAGCGGTCTGATGGGAATTAATGCCGCGTTTGTAAAGGCATGACTGGCCTGAGCTCAGTGACTGCGGCGCCGGGGAGCGGAGAAGCGGATGACTGCTTCCACCTCGGCTGACCAGAGAAACTGATCGATCACATCGATGGCGCTGACCGTGTAGCCTGCCGCGTGCAGCAGGCGGGCATCACCGCTCAGGGCCTGGGGATTGCAGCTGACATAGATGACGGTTTCGGGGCGGGCCTGAGCGATCAGGCGCATCTGTGCGCCTGCGCCCATGTGGGGAGGATCCAGCACGACGGCGAGTGTTCCGGACAGGTCCGTGCCGGAAACGGGCTGACGGTTCAGATCCTGCTGACGGACCGCGATCCGCAGACCGCCCGCGGCGTGTCTGAGGGCCTCTGCTGCGGGGGCTGCGCCTTCCCAGGCCTCGACTCTGGCCTGTCCGGACAGGGCGAAGGTGAAGCTGCCGCATCCGGCATAGAGTTCCGTGATCTTCGCTTTCCGGCCCGGTGAGGGCGGCAGGGCGGAGAGAATGGCCGTGCGGATGGCGTTTTCTCCGTCCCGGCTGGCCTGGAGGAAGGCACCGGGCGGGAGTCTGACGGGCGGGCCGTCTCCGAAGGCGAGGACAGGCGGTGTTTCCTGCACGGCCGTTTCCGGCGGTGTCATCTGTCCGGCCGGTCTGTGGCTGATCCGGGCGATTCCGTTATTTGCCGCCAGAGTGGCGAGTCTGGTGCGGTCCGGTGCCGTCAGGGGGCGATCCGTGGACAGCAGGAGATCCGTGCCTGTGTCCGTCAGGGTGATCAGCAGGTCTCCGGATTTTCCCAGTGCGTCGAGTCGTACGCAGGTTTCGCGCAGTGCGGGCAGAAGCTGCATGATCTGCGAGTGCAGGACGTGACATTCCGTGAGATCGGCCGGGAGGCCGCCTCTGCGGTGCAGGCCGATGAGCACGCCGGTTTCCGTCCGACGCAGCGCGAGGTCCGCGCGCCTGCGTGTGGCAGGCGGGACGGTTGTGATCCGCGCGTCCGGAAGATCGGTGAAACCGGCTCCGTGCAGGCTGGCGAGAACGATATCCCTCTTCCATGCGGCAACGTGCTGCGGTGCGAGGTGCTGCATCCTGCAGCCGCCGCAGGTGCCGTAAAGCCCGCAGACCGGAGTGATCCGGTCCGGTGAGGGGGTCAGGATTTCGGTCAGTTCAGCGCGGTTGTTCCCGGTCCTGCGGGCCAGGACCGTCTCTCCGGGAAGTGCGAAGGGTATGAAAACCGCTTTTCCCCCGTCGGCTGGATTGCCGGGCCGGGCCAGACCATCGCCTGCCTGGCCCAGGGCCGTGACGTGGAACTCCTCGGGGGGCTGCCCCGACACTGCTTCCTCAGACGCGGAGTCGCGCCGGGGCGGACGGTGCCCGTGGCTGCGGGTCCGTCGGGCCGGAGGCCGTCTCACGACCGGTCAGGCGAGGTCGGAGGAGGAGTCGGCTGTATCTGCGGGCAGAGAGCGATATTCGCGGCGTGGCAGATTCATGAAGGCGGGAATGTCTTCTCCGAAGCCTGTCACGCTGGTGACCGGTGCGTCTGCGGGGGTATTGCTGTCCCGCCAGTCCCGGTCCCGTCGTCTGTCCTGACGGTCGTCCTGCCTGTCATCCCGTCGCTCGTTTCTCTGTCCGCCGTTCCGGCCATCGCGACGCGGCTCCTTGCGGCGGGTGTCCTGCGGCGCGGGGGCAGTCTCGGCAGGAGCGGCTTCAGGGGAGGCCTGAGCATCCGACCGGTTGTCGCGTCCCTTGCGTCCGCGACGTTTGCGGTCACGGCCGCCGCGCGGGCTTTCCTCTTCAGACCACGCACGCGACTCCACGCCATCCACGTGGATCAGCGGAATCTCCTCGCCCGTCAGTTTCGTGATCGCTTCCGCGAGACCACGATCTTCCGGTGTTGCAAGGCTGAGCGCGCGTCCTTCCCGCCCTGCACGACCCGTGCGACCGATGCGGTGGACATAGTCCTCCGCGTGGAACGGAAGGTCGAAATTGAAGACGTGGGAAAGCCCTTCGCCGCCGATATCGATTCCGCGCGCGGCGACATCGGAGCAGACCAGGATTTTCAGCTCGCCGGACTTGAACTGTTCAAGCGTGGCGAAGCGTACGGACTGCGGCAGATCGCCGTGCAGCGCTCCGACCGCAAAACCGTGCTTTTTCAACGAGCGGAAGAGGACATCCACATCCTTTTTCCGGTTGCAGAATACAATGGCGTTCTGCATGTCCGGCGCGCGCAGCATACGGCGCAGGGCGCGGCGCTTGTCGCGCTCTTCCACGATCAGCAGCCCGGTTTCGATCGTCCGGGCCACGGTGGAAGGGCGGCTTACGGTGATTTCGACCGGCATACGCAGGAAGGCGTCGGCCAGACGGCGGATTTCCGGGGCCATCGTGGCTGAGAAGAACAGCGTCTGACGATTGGGCGGCAGCAGGGAGACGATGCGCTCGATATCGGGGATAAAGCCCATATCGAGCATCCGGTCTGCTTCATCGATGACCAGAGTTTTCGTCTGTGTCAGCAGAAGTCCGCCGCGGTCGAACAGGTCGATCAGACGGCCGGGCGTGGCGATCAGAACGTCCACGCCGCGGCTGAGCACTTCCTTCTGCTCGGCCATGCTCTCACCGCCGATCAGCAAGGCGTGGGTCAGCTTCAGATGCTTGCCGTAATCGACGAAATTTTCCGCGACCTGCAGCGCCAGTTCACGCGTCGGCTCCAGAATCAGGGAGCGCGGCATGCGGGCGCGGGCGCGGGAGTCGGACAGGATCTCGAGCATCGGCAGCGTGAAGGAGGCTGTCTTGCCCGTGCCCGTCTGCGCCACGCCGAGCACGTCCTGCCCGCGCAGGACATGCGGGATCGCCTGTGCCTGGATCGGGGTGGGATGGACGTAGCCCTTGTCGGTGATGGCGCGCAGGAGCGGTTCGGACAGGCCGAGATCGGCGAAGAGTGGCCGGGCCTCTTCTTCTGCAGCGGCGGGGGCGTCCGGGGATGTCTGTGCTTCGGGAAGGACCTCGCCGGCCAGGCTGCCCGGGATATGCGGCTCTTCCGTTCCTGTGTGGGCCGTCTGCGGTGCAGGTGTGTTTTCTTCCTGAGGGGCTTCCTCGGGGGGCTCTGCCTTTTTCCGGCGTGTGGTCGTGCGCTTTGCCGGGGTCTCTTCCGAAGAGGCGGCCTTGCGCGTCCGGCGGACCGGAGCCTCTTCCGTCGTGATGTCTTCTGCTGCCGGTGCTGCGGCGGTCTCGTCCTTATCCGCTTTCTTACGGGTGGCGCGTTTCCGGACCGGCTTTGCCTCTGCGGCTGTCTCTTCCGTCTCAGCGGTTTTACGCGTCGTGCGGCGTCGTGCTGGTTTTACTGTCTTTACCTCTTCCGCAGCCTCTGCCGGAGCGACTGTCTTTCTGGTCCTTTTGCGGACAGGAGCCGTTTTTTCCGGCTCTGCCTCATCCGCAGCCACGTCATCCTGCACCACATCTCCTGCAACCTTCGTCTTCGCGGATGTCGCGGTCTTGCGGGTGCGGGGGGTTGCGGCGCGGGGCTTGCGGGCGGAGGGGGAGGTGGCTCTGGGACTCAATGTGCTCTCTGTTCTGGCTGAAACAAAAGGGACGGATGCGCGGCTTTACAGGTCGGACGACCGGTGCTGCCGCGGACACCATCCGGCGAGCCTGTCGGTAGGAGGTTCCGGGGGGAAAATCAAGCTTAACCGCGCAATGCCGTGTGACAGTCGGTATCGTCCGTTGTGCATAAGGCGGTGTCTTTGCCTGAGAAACACCGGCTTCAGAAATGTCCGAGTGCGGCCGTGAGAATTGTTACAACTCCAAGTGCGCTGAGGCCGAGAATCTGCAGCCGCAGGGAGTCTAGGGTTTCCTGACCGGGGCGCATGGCACGCCGGGCTTTCTGATAGGGGCCGCTGAATGCGCGGAATGTCAGGAAAGCCATTACGAGCGCAAGTGCTTGCATGGCGTTGACGGTCCAGGGCATCACGGCGAATCCGCCTTCATGCAGGATCATGAGCCAGCCCGATACCAGCACGGCCGGGACGACATGTCCGGACATGCGGAAATAGCGGCGCAGGGCCTGGAGCATGACAGACGTGCGCTGTGTCTTGTCCAGAAGGGTCAGGCTTGGCGGCAGGATCAGGCTGCTGTAGAGCGCGCCGCCCACCCAGGCCGTGATTCCGGCGATGTGCAGCGTCAGGACAAGGCTCCAGAGGATGTGCATGGGAACTCCGGCGGGAATACAGACAGAAAACGCGGACCGGTTTATCCGGCATCCGGTTTCGCGCCAAGCCATGATGGCAGAATGTCTGAC
Source organism: Acetobacter sp. AN02 (assembly GCF_029759835.1). Lineage (GTDB taxonomy): Bacteria > Pseudomonadota > Alphaproteobacteria > Acetobacterales > Acetobacteraceae > Acetobacter. The sequence continues at coordinate 669 of NZ_JAJJND010000044.1, read as the reverse complement.
ATCACGGACGCGAGGCAGCTACCATGTGTGTATTGCCTGCATGTACCATTCGCGGAACTGTTTCCGGCGCATTATGTCGATGCAGATGCAGATGCAGGACATGATCAGGGAGATGACGGAAATCATAGTGAGGGGTATATAAATAACATATCACCAGCGTTTCTTTATTTTTTATAAAAATAAGCAAATAAATTATAATTATTGTAAAAATAATATTAAATAAAATATTTATATTTTATATATGTTGTTATTTTGTTAGTTTTTATATATTAAATTATAAATATAAAAATACTTCGTATATAGAAGTATGCGTTTCTGATACTTCCTATCTGAGGAAACGCCCCTAATTATCATATTCTCTGAAAATCTGGAATATTCCGGTCTTCGTCCATCTGGCCCGGAAGTTGCTGATGACTGCATATCCTCTGGAGCTTGCTCTCCCTGATCCGTCAGAAATGACGGAGATCGATCGTTTTATGGCGCGGAGTGTTCCGGTTCTGGCTCTGATGGAGAATGCCGGACGGGCTGTGGAGCGTGCGGTCAGGCGACATGTTCTACCAACTCTGGGATGCCCTGACTCATATTTGATTTCTTTAGGTTCTGTTGACAAAAGATCTTCTCAGACTGGCTTGGACGTGATTCAACGCTGGTCTTTACGGAGACCTGTGG
>NZ_JAJJND010000043.1 GCF_029759835.1 Acetobacter sp. AN02 | reverse complement strand
ATGATCAGCATCCTGTGAATCACATTTTTAGCCCAATGGGTACCCCGTGAGTCTGATCAAGAAACGGTTGGTATAAATATACAGAGTGAAAGCAGAATTATAGTTAATTGAGCTGTATCCGGAAGGGGATGTCATAGTCTCCTGCGGATAAGGTTGCATGATCACGGAGGTCGAGGCCCGCACTATCCGGTAGCCTACTCCGGATACCGAAGTGGGAAAGATTGTACCGGAGGACGGGGCAGCCCCCATCAGATTAAAATTTCCGGTCTGATAGGTGGTGGAAGAGAAGAATGATGCATCGCAGACGACGTTATTGTTACCGTTGTAGGGGACCGACCGAGCTGAAGGACTTGTGGCAATAACCGTACCGACAGGCGTTGTTGTGGGCACAACGATGCTTGCGGAAGAGAAGGTGAATGTGACAGTTGCAGGGGTGGTTCCGGCAATCTGCCCGCAGATTGCAAAAGATGAAAATGGCAAAAAAACAATAAAAATAAGGTAATAAATTTGATTATAGAAATAATCATATCATAAATCTGATCTTGTATGGCCGATTATCATGAATATTTATTATGTATGTAAATTATTTATATTAAGTTAAATACTCTTATTTTAATTTATTGTAACCCCGGTGTCCGGTTATGCGGATCTGCCATGGGGCCGGAAAAAACCTGCGGCCATAACCGTCAGACCGGCCGTCAGAGCCGCAGCAATACCACCCATGGCCGTCATGGAAACAGGCAGTCCGTCAATCAGATAGGTCGGTGCATCGCAGGGCTTCGACGGGTGTGATGGCAGATGATGTATGAAATCAGCCATATTCCCCGATGGCAGGACCGGGGCGCGACAGGATGGAAACGGGCTGGGCCAGAACCCGGCCTCAACACCGGTATGCAGGATGGCAAGGCCCATGGCCGGGATCATGGCCAGCACGCCGATCATAATCATACCTCTGCCCGCGTGGCCCCTGAAGAGCAGGGCCAGAAGGCCCGCGACGGCTGCGACCCTCCAGGGCCATCGTTCCACAAGGCAGAGCTCGCAGGGGACGATCTGAAGGATATTTTCCGTCAGCCAGGCAAGGCCAAGGGCAAAGACGCTGCAGTATAAGAGGATCAGGCCGGCGCTGAGCGTCTCTGTATTCTGTCTGCGGGAAAAGATGCGACGGCTCACATCCGTGGCTCCGTCTGCCCGCGCAGGGCGGCCAGGAAGTCCCGGGCCCAGCTTCCCGCCGTTGTGGTTCTGACGACGTTGTCGAGCATCTTCCACCGTGCACGACGCTCGTCTTCGGGCATTTTCAGCGCTCTGTGCAGCGCGTCTGCCGTATCGTCCGGATCATGGGGGTTGACCAGCAGGGCTTCCGGCAGTTCCGGCGCGGCACCGGCCATGTCCGACAGGACGAGCACGCCGGGATCGGCCTCATCCTGGGCGGCGATGAACTCCTTGGCCACGAGATTCATTCCGTCGCGCAAGGGAGTGACGAGCGCGATATCGGCCAGGCGATAGAACCCGGCAAGGAGCGGGCGGGGAATCGGATGGGTCAGATACCGAATCGGGGTCCAGTCCACATTGGAGAACGTGCCGTTGATGCGTCCGATCACCTCATCGAGCTTGCGCCGGAGAAGGCGGTATTCCTCCACCTCTCCGCGCGAGACCGGGGTGATCTGCAGATAGGTCACGTTGCCGCGATGTTCAGGGAAGCGGCGCAGCAGCTGCTGGTAGCCGAGAAAGCGCTCCTCCAGACCCTTGGAATAATCCAGCCTGTCCACGCCTATAATGAGCGGCTTTCCGCGCAGACTGGCCTGGAGCCTGCGTGCTTCAGGGCTTTCCGCCGATGTGATGGCTTCCTCTGCGAAGCTGACAGGATCGATGCCGATCGGAAAGGCGCGCCCGGACGCCTCGATTCTCGTGATCCGGAAACATTCGTTGAGATTATAGGCGTCTTCCCGGGTCTGCAGTCCGATCTGATCGTAGGACGCCATGGCCTTGAGCACATCGGTGGCGAAGGGCAGGGCACGGAACAGGCTCCAGGGCGGAAACGGGATGTGCAGGAAAAAGCCGATCGGGCAGGTCGCGCCCAGCGCCCGCAGTTCCTGTGCAAGCAGGAACAGATGATAATCCTGGACCCAGATCGTATCTCCCGGGCGCAGAAGGGGCATCAGTTTTTCAGCGAACATCCGGTTGACGGCCCGATAGGCTTCCCAGTCGGTGCGGCTGTAATCCATCAGTCCGGCGCGGTAGTGAAACAGCGGCCAGACGATTCCGTTAGAGTAGCGCTGGTAATATCCGCGATGCTGCGCGCGTGTGAGATCAGTCGTGACATAGGTCGTGCGATCCGCGGTCACGCTGTGGAGGCCGTCTCCGTTCTGCTGTTCCGATATCTGACCGGACCACCCGAACCACAGGCTGGATTTTTCCATTCTGAGAGCATCTGCCAGCGCGACGGCAAGACCGCCTGCGGGCTGCTGCAGTTCTGTCGGGTCCGGAACCCTGTTTGAGACGATGACAAGCCGTTCCATAATACCGCCTCCGCTAGTTCAGTTCCTTCAGCCAGTTCCTGAATGCGGACGGTGTGGGAAAATCGGCGGGGATACGCAGCCCTGCTCCCCCCATTGCCTCGACCTCCCGTATTGCGTCCTCATCCGTTCTGTCATCGCCGATGAAGACAGGAATACGTCCGGTAAAAGGCCAGGTTTCCATGAGAAGCCGGACGGCCTGTCCCTTGTCGATCCCGGCCGGCCGGATTTCCCATGCCATCTTCGATTCCAGCAGGCGGAAATGCTCCCCGGTTTCATGCGATGCGATCCATGAGGCGGCTGCATCGTGCAGTGCCTGTCCGGCTTCGGGCGCTGCACGGAAATGCAGGACGAACCCGTCTGTCTTATGTTCCACGTGCACGCCGGGCCAGGCCTGCGCCAGATCACGTGCGGCCGCGATCCATTCCGGAGGGACAGCGGGCAGGGCGGCGTGTTCGGCCGGACCGCCGGGCCTGCGCCGGACGACGGCACCGTGCTCGCCGGCGATGGCGAAGGGAACGTCCGGGAGGAAATGATCGATCTGAGCGATGGGGCGTCCGGTGATGATCGCAAGGGCCTCACCGCAGGCATCACGCAGACGCAGCAGGGTCTCCTTCAGTCCTTCGGGAACGATGACGGCGTCCGGGGAGGGCGCGATATCGACCAGCGTGCCGTCGAAATCCAGCAGCAGTGCCATTTTCTCAAGGGGAGGGATGCGGGACATGCCGGTACCGTGACCGGCCTGAGCGGACTGGGACATAGGTCTGACCTTCCTTCGCTGATGGACGGACGCCGGTGCCCGTCATTCGGAAAGGATACCGGCGGAGGCCGGCATCGGGTCGTCAGGGCGGGGGCTGCACGTCCGGTATCCGGGACGAACCGTCCTGATCGGGAGAGGGAGGTGCGGTGTCGGGCGATCCGGATGTCGTATCGCTACCGGCGGTGCTGTCGTCTGCAGCGCTGTTGTCTGCAGGGCTTCCTCCCGTACTGATGCCGCCTCTGGCCTGTCCCGGCATGGGCGGAACGGCCGGAGCTGCCAGGGGCGGCGGTGTGGGATCTGTCTTATCACCCTCACAGCGGATCAGTCGAATATCGAACAGCGGACTTTCATAGACGCCGAGCGATGGCATGGAGGTGATCATCCATCCGTGGAAGGATGTTTTGTTCTGTGCATCGTCGATATCGAGCCAGGCAGCGGCATCCGCAGCAAGGGTTTCCGGACGGCTGAGGCAGTGCGGAACCGTGATCTGCATGGTCCGGTATGTTTCGGGCTGTCCGGCCCTGACCGTGATGACATCCGTGTGTGCATTCAGACGATCAAGAATCCGCAGCACCGCGACGGTCTGTCCCTGCCAGGTATCGGGCGGATAGATCGCGGGCGGAGCGAGGGGCTGGGCTGCGTGTGCGCTGCCGACCGGGCCGGTGGCAGCCAGACCGGTGACGACCAGACCGGCAGCCGTCAGAAATGCTGCAGCCGCGAGACGGAATCTGTCAGGCATCACGATGCAGTGTGCGTCGTTCGGGAAAGGTCCCGGACAAGCCCGGTGAGCATATCCTGCATCCGTGCGGGATCGACCCCCATCAGCACCGCATCATCGTAGGTATCGCGCATGACCGTGCTCAGCTCCTGCCAGTTCTCCTCCAGAAGCCGGAGCTTTTCCGTGCAGCTGACCGGTTCTCCGTTCTGTCCGGGCCAGATGAGGCTCACTTCAAGTCTCCGTCAGGCGCTTTCGGATCGGATGCCTTGTTGTTTTTCATCAGGGAATCCGTGACGGAGAAGATGAATTTGCTCAGGAGCTGCTCGAGGCTGACGGATCCCTGCGTGATCATGAGTTTGCCGCCGGGTTCAAGCATTTTGTCATCGGCTCCCGGGCTGAGGGCGATATATTTCCCGCCCAGAAGGCTGTCGCTGGTGATGACCGCAGCGGAGTCCGTCGGCAGTTTCACGTCCGGGCGAATGGAAAACTCCACATGTGCCTTGAAGGTTTTCGGGTCCACACGCTCACTGAGGACGTGGCCTATGGTGATCCCGGCAAGACGCACGTCCGATCCGGCGTCAAGTCCGTCGATATGTCCGAATTCGGCGTGCAGGGTGTAGCCGGGTGTGTGCTTGTATCCGGTGCCGACAATGGCAAATCCCAGCAGCACGGCGAGGACGATCAGCGTGACAAACCCGGTCAGAAGTTCGATCTGAGGGCGTGAAAGCCCTCCTCTGCTGCCGGTGCCGGTCGCTGTCGTCATCGTAAGGATCTGCCCCTGAAAATCGGTCTCCGGTCTCTCATATCAGATCGCCGGAAGAAGCGACACTCCCGCAGTTTGCGGCCTTACTGGCCGTCATCATCTCCTGCATCATCATCAACCGGGCGCAGACCGACGGTCACGTGCATCTCGACCAGTCCGCTCCTGCGGCGGACGCCGATCGTTTTTTCCGCTCCGGCGCGGGTGGCGGCAACGGCGCGGATCAGACTGCGGGCGCTGATGATGTGCTCTCCGGCAAAGGAGATGACGAGATCACCCGTTTTCAGCCCGGCCTTCTGCGCCGGCCCGCCTTTATCGACACCGACGACGCGACCGCCGTCCTGGCCGGGAACGTCTTCCAGCGTCACGCCCAGCCAGCCGCGATCGATATGTCCGTCGCGACGCAGGACCTCCACCACCGGCTGCACGATTTCAGCCGGGATGGAGAAGCCTATTCCGACGGAGCCGCCTGTGGGAGAGACGATGGCCGTGTTCAGCGCCACGACCTCTCCGTTCATATTGAAGGTCGGTCCGCCTGAGTTTCCCGGATTGATCGGGGCGTCGAGCTGGAGAAAATCGTCGAACGGTCCGACACCGATATCGCGCCCGCGGGCCGAAACGATCCCTGCGGTGACGGAGGATCCCAGGCCGAAGGGGTTTCCGGCCGCCAGAATCCAGTCACCGACCTGAATTTTCCGGCTGTCTCCCCAGCGGATGGAGGGCAGCGGGGAGGGGGATTCAACCTTGATAAGGGCGATATCCGTCAGATCGTCGCTGCCGATCAGCTGTGCGGGCAGTTCGCGTCCGTTCGTGAAGGAGACAGAGATGTTGCTGGCATCGCCCACGACGTGGGTGTTGGTGACGATATACCCTTGGGGATCGACGATAAAGCCGGAGCCGGCGCCGAGCATTTCCTCACCGTGGCGGCGCATCCGCTCCCGGAATTTCTTTTCCAGCGGCGTGCCCCTGACGTCCGGCAGCACGTGAAGTCTGCGGCGTGTCCGCGGATCGACATCCCGTGTGACGGCAATATTCACAACGGCCGGGACCACCTGCTTTACGAGCGGAGCGAAGGTGAGCGGCATACCGCTCACCACCGGAACGGAGGATTGCGGCACCGGAACCGGTGTAGCGGTGACGGTGGGGGATATGACGGTGTCAGCCCGGGCTTCCTGCCACAGTAGCAGGCCCGCAGCCGTACAGATACATATCGCCGGAAAGGAGCGGTCCTGCCTGATCATCCTGTCCCTTGTCGTCCGAAATATCGGTCAGCGCAACGGTCATGGGCGGTTTTATCGCATCGGAGGCGGGATTTCTGCCGGATTTTCCGGCCAGTCATGGCGCGGATACCGTCCTCTCATATCCCGGCGCATGTCCGGCCAGCCGGTTGTCCAGAACCCGGCGAGATCGGCTGTGATGGCCTGGGGGCGTCCGGCAGGGGAGAGCAGGGCGATGCGCAGCGGCACGCGTCCCCCCGCAAGCTGTGGTGTCCGTGTCGTGCCATAGAACACCTGGGCTCTGGCCCGGGCGACGGGAACGGGCTCGAGATAATCCACAGGTGCCGAGCCATCCCGGAGCTTCAGAACCGGCGGCAGATCGGCATCCAGCCGCTTCCGGGCGGCATGATCGAGGCTGGCGTTCAGCATAGCGACCACGTCCAGGTCTTTCAGCGCGGCAAATCGCGTCACACCGGCAAGCCAGGGGGCGAGCCATGTCCCGACCGTCTCTTTAAGGGTGGCATCACTGAGGTCCGGCAGATCATCATATCCCAGAACATCTCGGGCAATGGTGACGCGGGCCTGCAGCTGCCGGGCCATATCGGTCCATGTCAGGGCCGCTTCGGGATTCTGCGCGGCCTGAGCAGCCAGTAGTCCGGCGGCATCCTCCGGTGCAACGGTTTCTGATCTGTCGCGCAATACGAGGCTGCCCAGTCTCAGCCGTCTGCGGGCGATGACGGAGCCGGTCACGGGATCAAGCGCTGTTTCCGTCTGCTCCGTGGCGCGGGCAAGCAGGGTTTCAGGCAGGGCGTCCGCGCTGAGCGGAGCGGCGAGCCGGATTTCGGCGGCCTTACGCAGGAACAGGGCCGCCACAGCCAGAAGCCGGTGCTCGCTCAGGCGATCGTCACGCGCGATTCTGGCGGAGCCGCCACCGGCAAGACGATAGGACCCCGGCTCTCCGCGACCCTGCGCCAGGCGATCAGGAAAACCGGCGGCGATCAGGGCGGCGGCATCGCCGGAGGCGCGCGTGTCTGCGGAGACACGCATTCTGCGACGGAACTGTCGCGCAGCCTGCCTGATCCGTGCGACGGCTCCGCGATCGGCATCGGGGTGATCCCCCCCGGCAATCAGATCAAGACGCAATCCGATATCGGCAGGCGGAACCTGCGGAATTCTGCCGCCGGACGGACGTGGCCGCAAAGGGTCTCTTTCCTCAAGCAGAGCCGCAAGATCGGCGGCCAGAGCACGCTCTTCCGGGGTGCGGGCCGCGTGCATCATCGCGGCCAGGCGGGGATGCGTCCCGAGAGCTGCCATCTCGTGTCCGGTCCGCGTCGGCTTTCCGGTCTTATCCAGAGCCCCGAGCATTACCAGCAGCTCCCTGGCTGCAGTTACGGCACCGTTCGGTGGCGGATCGGCAAGAGCGAGAGAGATCTCGCCCTCTCCGCCCATCATGTCCTGCCAGATGGCGGTGGCCAGCACGAAATCAGACAGATCGGCATCAAGAATTTCCGGCCGGTCATGAGCGGAAAGCCCGCGCTGAGCCGCCTCCGTCCAGAGGCGGACGGACCGGCCGGGAGCCTCACGACCTGCGCGCCCGGAACGCTGTGTGGCGGCGGCGCGGGAAATACGCATGGTTTCCAGCCGGGCCAGACCCGCGCCGGGATCAAAGCGCGGCGCGCGCCGGAAGCCGCCATCAATCACGATGCGTACGCCCGGCACGGTGAGGGAGGTCTCTGCGATGGAGGTCGAGAGAATGACCCTGCGGCGTCCGTCCGGGTGCGGAGAAAGCACGAGGGCCTGTTCAGCCGGTGGCAGATCGCCATGCAGGGGAAGGATATCCGCATTCACGCGTCCGGAAAGATCCTGCATGACACGGCGGATTTCGCCCGTTCCCGGAAGAAAGACGAGAATATCCCCCTCTCCCTCGGCAAGCGCGCTGATGACGGCGGCAACGACAGCGGGTGCAAGCTCACGCACATGCGCGAGATCGCGCTTCGCGTGGGAAATCGTGACGGGATATTGTCTGCCTTGGCTTTCCAGAAGTTCTGCGCCCGTCAGGGATATCAGCCGTTCGGTATCTGCGGTGGCGGACATGGCGATCAGGCGCAGATCCGGCCGGAGGGAGCGCTGGAGATCAAGCGTGAGAGCCAGGGCCAGATCGGCATCAAGAGAGCGTTCGTGAATTTCGTCAAACAGGACGCAGACCGTGTCTTCCAGCATGGGATCTGACAGAAGGCGCCTGAGGAACAGTCCCTCTGTCACTACCTCCACACGCGTCGCATCGGATGTTGCGGATTCGATCCGGGTGCGGAAGCCGACCCTGCCGCCCGCCTGCTCTCCGATCAGGGAAGCCATCCTCTGTGCGGCTGCCCGTGCTGCCAGTCGCCGGGGTTCAAGCATGACGATCCGGCCCTTTTCCGGTCGCCAGTCTGCATCCAGAAGGGCGAGCGGGACCAGAGTGGTCTTGCCCGCGCCGGGCGGGGCGACAAGGACGACGTTCCGGCCGGGAGTGGCGAGAATATCATTCAGGCGCGGCAGAACCGTGCGGACAGGAAGATCTTCGGTGTCGGAGGAGGTGGAATTCATGTGCCGGATTTAAACCAGCGGGAGGCGGGGCGGCAACATCCGCGCCTCCCTTATGGTCCGGCCCGTCAGCCCGGCTTACCGGTTGAGCATGCCACCGGTCAGGTTGCTGAGGTCGCTTCGTGTCTTCGCACGGAGCTCGCTGGCCTGTGCCCTGTCCTGGGCAGCAGAGTTGCGCATGTTCTGGATGCGCTGCTCCTGTCCTGAGCGCGCGGCGTTGAGCTTATCCTGCTGGCTCTGGATTTTGCTCTGCAGCTTCTCGCGTTCGCGCTCCGGCGCATTTGCGTATTTCTCGCGGGTTGCGTTGAGCTTGTCCTGCTGGCTCTGGATTTTGCTCTGCAGCTTCTCGCGTTCGCGCTCCGGTGCGTTGAGATACTTGTCGCGTGTCTCGTTCAGTTTCTGCTGACGTGCGGCCTGGTTCTCTGCAGATTTCTGCTGCCAGTTGAGTGCCTTCTGGTTGAGGCAGTCTTCCTTACTCGCGAGACGTCCTAGGGCGCCGGTTCCGCTTTGCGTGCACCCTGCAGCATATGCAGCGGGTGCCAGGCAGAACAGGGACAGGAAAGCGGCCGAGTAAAAGCGGGTCCGGGACATCTTCATCCTCTGAGTGGGTTTCGACAGAGTCTGTTGTCCTCCCGGAATGTGGCCCGCATATGTCAGACATATCGGAAAAACAAAGGCTCGCATTGCATCTGCCTGAGCAGGATGCGGATGCAGACCCTGAAAATATGCGGGAATCCGGTTTTAATCCTGCTGGAAAGTCAGCCTTTTCCTTCGAAAAAATCCTTAACCCGGCTGAAGAAACCCGTATGTTCCGGGCTTCCGGCCGTATGCTCCCCGGCTTCCTTTTCAAATTCCTCCAGAAGTTCACGCTGATGTTTCGTAAGCTTCTGAGGTGTTTCCACGGTCACCTGGATATACATATCGCCGCGTGAGGAGGAGCGCAGAACGGAAAATCCTTTTCCTTTCAAGCGGAAATGCTCACCACTCTGTGTTCCGGCCGGAATTTTCACTCTGGCCCGTGTTCCGTCAATTACGGGTACCTCGATCTCGGTGCCCAGTGCCGCCTGGGTCATGCGCAGGGGCACGCGGCAGTAGACATTTGATCCCTCCCGCTGGAACAGGTCGTTCTGTTCAACGGAGATGTGAACATACAGGTCTCCCGCAGGAGCACCGTTCCTTCCGGCCTCGCCCTCTCCGCTGAGGCGGATGCGCGTGCCGTCTTCCACGCCTGCGGGAATCTGCACTTCCAGAACGCGGTTGCGCTCGACTGTCCCGGTACCATGGCAGAGTCTGCAGGGTGATTTTACGATCCTACCCTGGCCGTGACAGGTGGGGCAGGGGCGTTCCACGACGAAGAATCCCTGCTGCGCCCGGACGCGTCCCTGGCCATGGCAGCTCGGGCAGTTCTCGATACCGGCGTCCTTATCTGACGAACCTGTTCCGTCACAGGCATCGCAGCGCACACGGGTCTTGACGGTCACGTCCTTCGTCACGCCCGAGAAGGCTTCGGTCAGGGTGATGCTCACGCCGGTCTGTGCATCGGCTCCGGCCTGGCGCCCGCCGCGTCCACCCCGTCCGCCGCCGCCCATCATATCGCCGAACATCTGCTCGAAGATATCACCCAGGCCGCCGCCGAACCCGCCGCCAAAGTCAAATCCGCCCGGTCCTCCGCCGCCCTCGAACGCGGCATGTCCGAAGCGGTCATAGGCGGCGCGCTTCTGATCGTCCTTCAGGACGTCATAAGCTTCACTGATTTCCTTGAATTTCTCTTCTGCAACCGCATCCCCCGGATTACGATCCGGGTGATATTTCATGGCAAGCTTCCGATACGCTTTTTTCAGATCATCCTGCGAGACTTCGCGCGTGACTTCCAGAACGGCGTAATAATCAAGCCTGGTAACCATGAATTCCTCTCGGGTGGCAGCTCTTTTTCCGTGTCTCCGCCGGGAGATACATCAGAAAACGACCCCATATCAGCAAAAGAGATAAAAAAGAAAATGCGCCCGTCCTGAAATGAACGGACGCCTCTTCTGGTGCCTTTCCCGTATTACCGGACAGGCAGCGGGCTGCCGGACGATCCATGCAGATCGCCCGGCTTTTCAAAGACCTTAACTTCAGGACTTCTTTTCGCTGACATCCTCGAAGTCTGCGTCAACGACGTCGTCGTCCTGATGGGCAGATGCACCGGCAGCACCAGCGGCCTCACCTTCCTGACCGGCTTTATAGACGGCCTCACCGATCTTCATCGCGGCCTGCGTCAGGCGCTCTGTCGCGGCCTTGAGAGCCTCGCTGTCAGATCCCTCAAGAGCGGACTTCACTGCCGCAATTGCGGACTCGGCTTCCGTCCGGTCTCCGGCGGGCACCTTGTCTCCGGCCTCAGCCAGGGACTTCTCGGTCTGCCCGATCAGGGAGTCCGCCTGGTTGCGCAGTTCGACCTGCTCACGCTTCGCCTTATCGGCTTCAGCATTCGCCTCGGCATCCCGGACCATCTTCTCGATATCCGTCTCGGACAGACCGCCGGATGCCTGGATCCGGATCTGCTGCTCCTTGCCGGTTGCCTTGTCCTTTGCGGACACGGACACGATACCGTTGGCGTCGATGTCGAACGTCACCTCGATCTGAGGAACGCCGCGCGGCGACGGAGCGATACCCGTGAGGTCGAAATTGCCGAGAAGCTTGTTGTCAGCAGCCATCTCGCGTTCACCCTGACAGACCTTGATGGTCACGGCAGACTGATTGTCCTCTGCCGTGGAGAAGGTCTGGCTCTTTTTCGTCGGGATCGTCGTGTTACGGTCTATCAGACGGGTGAACACACCGCCAAGCGTCTCGATACCCAGAGAAAGCGGCGTCACGTCGAGCAGGAGCACGTCCTTGACGTCGCCCTTGAGCACCGCGCCCTGAACGGCTGCACCGATGGCCACGACCTCGTCCGGGTTCACGTTGCGGGCAGGGTCCTTGCCGAAGAACTCCTTCACCGCCTCGATGACCTTGGGCATACGGGTCATACCACCGACCAGGATCACCTCGTCGATCTGGGAGGCGGAGAGACCGGCGTCCTTCAGGGCCGCCTTGCAGGGTTCCATCGTGCGGGAGATCAGATCCTCAACCAGGCTTTCCAGCTTGGCGCGGGTCAGCTTCACCACGAGGTGCTTGGGGCCAGAGGCATCGGCCGTGATGAACGGCAGGTTGATCTCGGTCTCGCGGGAAGAGGAAAGCTCGATCTTTGCCTTTTCCGCAGCTTCCTTCAGACGCTGCAGAGCCAGCTTATCAGCCTTCAGGTCAATACCCTGCTCACGCTTGAACTCGCTCGCCAGGAAGTCGATGATCCGGTTATCGAAGTCCTCACCACCCAGGAACGTGTCACCGTTGGTGGACTTCACCTCGATCACGCCATCGGAAATCTCAAGGACGGACACGTCGAACGTGCCGCCGCCGAGATCGTAGACCGCAACCGTGCCGCTGCTTTTCTTCTCAAGCCCGTAGGCCAGAGCGGCTGCCGTCGGCTCGTTGATGATACGCAGAACCTCAAGCCCCGCGATCTTGCCGGCATCCTTCGTGGCCTGACGCTGGGCATCATTGAAGTAGGCCGGAACCGTGATGACCGCCTGCGTGACCTTCTCACCAAGATAGGACTCAGCCGTCTCCTTCATCTTGCCGAGCACGAAGGCGGCAATCTGGGACGGAGCATATTTCTTGTCGCGTGCCTCAACCCACGCATCCCCGTTATCGCCCTTCACGATGGAGTAAGGAACGAGTTCCTTGTCCTTCTGGACGGTCGCATCGTCAAAACGACGTCCAATCAGACGCTTGACGGCATAGAGCGTATTGGCGGGGTTGGTGACGGCCTGGCGTTTCGCGGCCTGTCCGACCAGCATTTCACCGCCTTCGGTGAATGCGACCATGGACGGCGTGGTGCGTGCGCCTTCGCTGTTCTCGATAACACGGTTCTCGTTGCCCTCGCGGATCGCGACGCAGGAGTTGGTCGTGCCGAGGTCAATACCGATAACTTTACTCATACTGATGAACTCCTCTCAGCGGTCCTGTCCGGCCCGAAGCACCGGAGGGGACCCTCGTTCTTTCTGACAGTGATGTAGGCCCGGGCAGCCTCCCTTTCAAGAGAGCCTTCCCGGGGAATGTCCGGGTTTTTCAGCCGGCAGCGTCGTTTTTGGCGACGACAACCATCGCCGGCTTGAGCAGCCGTCCGTGCAGGGTCCATGCCGGCGTCCAGGCCTGCATGACCGTGCCGTGCTCGTGATCCGCGCTCGGCTGCTCGGCCATGGCCTGATGCAGATTGGCGTCGAACGGCTTGCCGACGGCATCATGTGCGACCACGCCATGCCGTTCAAGGATGGAGAGGAAGGAGCGTTCCGTGCTCTCTATGCCCTCACGCATCTTTGTGATCAGCCCGTCCTCGCCATCCTGCGCCTTCGGGATGGAGTCCAGGGCGCGGTGGAGATTTTCTGCCGCCTCCACGACGTCCTTCGCGAATTTCTGAACGGCATACTGACGCGCATCGTCGATCTCGCGCTTCGTGCGGGTGCGCAGGTTCTGCATTTCCGCCTCCGAACGCATCCACTTGTCCTGCGCCTCGGTCAGCTGCGCCTCAAGCTCACGGATGCGGGCGCTTGCCGCGCTCATGACATCGTCACTGCTGTTTTCTCCGTCCGGAGATACATGCTCTTCTCCCGGCTCATGTGCGGAAACATCAGAAACGGCCGGATCCGCAGCCGCTTCCGGATGATGGGTGTCGGTATCGTTTGTCATGGTGAATGAAGTAGGCAGATGCCCGCGCCGCGACAAGACACAATGAGCGGAAAAATTACCTTCCGCCGCGCGCTGTGCACAGCTTCGCCCCGATATTGTCCATTTTCACGCGGATAGCCTGCAGAAGTGTCTGAGGCTATAATGCAGCGGACCGGACAGGCACACAGCGGACCGGCGGCAGTTCCGGGGAGGACGGGTTCTTTGAGCGAGTCAACGAAACAGACCATCGCGCTGGTGGATGATGACCGGAACATCCTGACATCGGTGCAGATGACCCTGGAGGCCGAAGGCTATCAGGTCCGGACCTATACGGACGGAGAGCAGGCGCTTCAGGGGCTGACAAGCCGCCCGGTGGATCTGGCCGTGCTGGATATCAAGATGCCCCGCATGGACGGCATGGAACTTCTGCAGAAACTGCGAGTCCGCTCCAATCTGCCGGTGATCTTCCTGTCCTCCAAGGATGAGGAGGTGGACCAGCTGATGGGGCTGCGCCTCGGTGCGGATGACTACATCACCAAACCCTTTTCCCAGCGCCTTCTGCTGGAACGCATCCGTGCGCTGCTGCGCCGCAATGAGGTCAGCCGTGCCGAGGCCGCGGGGGAAAGCGCGGCAACAACCCTCGTCCGCGGGTCGTTGTCCCTGGATGAGCAGAGACATCGCTGTCTGTGGCTTGGCAATGAAGTGCCGCTGACCGTGACGGAGTTTCTGCTGGTTAAGGCGCTGGCCTTGCGTCCGGGGATGGTGAAATCGCGCGATCAGCTGATTGATGCGGCCTATGGCGACAATATCTACGTCGATGACCGGACCATCGACAGCCACATCAAGCGCGTCCGTAAGAAATTCAGACAGGTTGACGACGCCTTCAACCAGATCGAGACGCTGTACGGCATCGGCTACCGCTACAAGGAAGGCTGACCGTCCTGTCCGATCTTCCGCCGCCGGACCGGTACTACCAAGTAGATCCCCCGGATACGCAATCCTCCCGCCCCCTTTCTCCTCCCGGACATGAAGAGCCGCGCTCTCCCATGAGCGGCATGCTGGCGCGCTGGCTGAAGCGCGTCATGCGCGAACGGGCGGAACGGGCGCGGATCGAGACGGACCCCTCCTCTCCGCGTCTGCTGTCCCCGCTGATGCGCCGCATCCTTATGGTCAACACGCTGCCACTGATCGTGCTGGCCGTCACGCTTCTGTTCCTCAACCAGTTCAGGGACAGCCTTCTGTCGGCAGAGGTCGGCGCGCTGCGGGAGCAGGCCAGGATCTATGCAGGCGCGATGGGTCAGAGTGCGGTCGCCCCCAGGGACCGGCAGACCTATATTCTTGAGCCGGCTCTGGTGCGGCCGCTGCTGCTGCGGCTGAGCGAGCCCTCTCCTGGGGCCGATGCGCGGATTTATGCTCCGGACGGGCAGCTTGTGGCGGACAGCCGCGAGGAGAAGATCCGTCATCGTCTTCCGGGCAGCCCGCCCCTGCCTCCGGATCAGCAGGATGCCGTCCCGCTTGCATCCGGCCGCGGTCCTCTGAACGGCTTTTTTTCCTTCCTGCTCGGGGAAGATACGACGAACGTGGATTTCCATGATCGTCCGGCACTTCCGGGCACGCATATGGCACCGGAAACCCCGCCCTATATTCGCAGAACCGCCGCAGGCACGCTGGTCGTGACGGTTGCGGAGCCGATCATTCATGACGGGCAGACCGTCGGCGTGATCCAGCTCACCCGGACCGGGGAGGCGATAGACCAGTCCCTGTACGAAATCCGCTCCTCCATCTTCTCGCTCTTCCTGGTCGCCATGGCGATTACGGTGCTGCTGTCGTGGTATCTGTCACTTACGATTGCCCGGCCGCTGCTGCGTCTGACGGCATCCGCCCGCGTCATGCGGGAGAGTTCCGGACGAAGCGGCACCGTGCCGGCCCGCCTGCTCGGACGCAATGACGAGATCGGTACTCTGGCCCGGGCGCTTCAGCACAGCTCGCAGGCTCTGTGGCAGCGCATGGATGCAACCGAACGGTTTGCAGCCGATGTGGCACATGAGATCAAAAATCCGCTCTCATCGATCCGCTCCGCTATCGAGACTCTCCCGCGCATCAGGGATCCGGGGCAGCACATGCGGCTTCTGGGCATCATCAGTCAGGACGTGCGCCGTCTTGACCGGCTGATTACCGATATCTCGGATGCAAGCCGCCTGGATGCCGAACTGTCCCGCTCACATCCGGACCCGGTTGCTGTCGGGCCGCTGCTCAGCCTGCTTGCGGAGATTCATCAGTCAACGCGCAAGGCCGGGCAGCCGCAGATTTTTGTGGCGGTTACAGACGATACGGATGCGCAGCCGCTCTGCGTGCTGGCGGTTGAGGATCGTCTCGTGCAGGTGCTGCGGAACCTGATCGGCAACGCCATCTCTTTCTCCCCCCCGGACGGGCAGATCCTGCTTGAAGCCCATGATGACGGGCAGATGACCGAGATTTCGGTCTCGGATCAGGGGCCGGGTATTCCCGAGACAAAGCTCGAGTCCATATTCGACCGCTTCTATTCGGAGCGCCCTGAAACCGAGAATTTCGGGCAGCATTCCGGTCTGGGCCTGTCCATCAGCCGGCAGATCATCCAGGCGCTGCGCGGCACCATCAGTGCCGAGAACCGTGTCGGTCCGGGCGGAGACATTCTGGGGGCGCGGTTTGTCATCCGGCTGCCCGGAAAATAGAATAATACCGGCGGAGATGAGCGTCGTATGGGATTTTCCGGAGGCAGGGAGCAGATGAACATCGCGAGTCCGGAAAACTCTGATGGCGCCGGATTTCTGATGTCAGCAGGGAAATCCTGATGCCGTCCCCGGCCCGCACCGATCATGTCAGGCTGCCCGACCGCGCCGCCCTGAAGGATGCGGCCTTGGCCTATCTAGCCCGGTTTGCGGCAACGGAACTGACACTGAAGCGGATGCTGGACCGGAAAATCGATCGTGCCCTGAGACGCCTTTCCGTCCGGACCGCGGAAGACGAGCAGGACGCTCTGCGCGAAAAGGCAGCCGGGCTGAAAAGAATGGTGCCGGATATCGTCCGGGAGATGGCCGGGCTGAATGCCGTCAGTGATGAGGCCTTTGCACAGGGGCGCACCCGCAGCCTGCGACGCAGCGGACACTCACTCCGGGCCGTGCAGGCACATCTCGCGCAGAGAGGTGTCGCGTCGGAGATGATTGATGAGGCGATGGACAGTCTGGCCGTCCGGATCGGGGAGGACACCGATACGGAGCTTGCCGCGGCGCTGATTTTTGCCCGTAAACGCCGGGCCGGGCCATTTGCGGCAAAAGAGCAGGATGAGACCCGGACGCTCGCGGCCTTTGCGCGAGCAGGATTCAGCCAGGATATTGCACGTCAGGCGCTTGGCATGGACCCGGACGAAGCAGAAGAAATGATTCTGAATTTCCGCTCCGGAGGATGGTGAGCGTGAGAAAGCTGTTCCGCGCTGCCGGTTTTCTGCCGGTGCTGCTGCTGGCCGCCTGCGGTGGCGGGGGAGGCTGGAACGGACCCGTGCAGTGTGCACCCTGGGCCAGGGAACACTCGGACGTGAAGCTGCGGGGCAGGGCGGCATCCTGGTGGGCACAGGCTTCGGGGCATTACGGACGCTCCCGCCACCCGCGTGTGGGCTCCGTACTGGTGTTCCGTTCCACCTCGCGTCTGCCGGACGGGCATGTCTCGGTCGTCAGTGCATTACGCGGGCCGCGCTCGGTTCTGGTGAATCAGGCCAACTGGCGTCCGGGCCGGATTGATTACGGCGTGCCGGTCATGGATATTTCGCGGAATAACGACTGGAGCCGGGTGCGCGTCTGGTGGAAACCGTCTCATACGATGGGGCGTACGGCCTATCCGACATACGGATTCATCCTGCCGGGCCTGTCCGGAGACGGAGTCTCCTGACGTCCCTCATCCGTTTGCGCGTGGTATGAAAAGGCTGAAACCCCTTGCATGATCGCGTGCATACGATCATGTGAAGGCATACCGTAAAACGGCCCCCCGTCTCTGACGTGCGGGGTGTTCAGGAAAGGATCGGACGATGGGTGGCTTGAGTATCTGGCACTGGCTGATCGTGCTGGCGGTTGTCCTCGTGGTATTCGGCGGCGGCGGCAAGATCAGCTCCCTCATGGGGGATATGGGCAAGGGTCTGAAATCGTTCAAGAAAAACCTTCAGGACGATGAATCGATGTCCGATGACGAGCTGCCCTCGAAGGATGGCCGTATTCCTCCGCCGGGTGCAGAGGCGACAGCCGATGTGCGGGCATCCGCGCGGCAGACCGATCAGGCGCCCCGGGTCTGAGCATACGGTCCTGACACTCAGACAGGGAAGATCGGTCTATGAGCAGTCTGACAATCTGGCGCGATGACGCTCCGGAAACGCCGGTTCTTGAGACGGAAGATGCCACGCTGATTTCCGCGCGTCTCGGGGATAAGGGCGTGCGCTTCGAGCGCTGGCATGGCCCTGCCGTTCCTCCGAAGGACGCTTCCGAGGAGGAGATTCTCGCGGTCTACCGCGACAGTCTCGACAGGCTCATGGGAGAGACCGGAGCCGGCAGCGCGGATGTCATCCGTCTGAACGAGCGGACACCGGGCCGGGAGGCACTGCGTCAGAAGTTTCTTTCCGAGCACATACATACCGAGGACGAAGTCCGGTTTTTCGTGCATGGCAGCGGCCATTTCGTCCTGCATATGGATGGCTGTGTCTATGATGCCGGATGTGTGGCCGGTGATCTGATTTCGGTTCCGGCCGGGACCAGGCACTGGTTCGATGCGGGCGAAACACCGGATGTGGTGGCCTTGCGCGTCTTTACGGATACGACCGGGTGGATTGCTGAGTATACCGGCGACGATATTGCCACCCGTTTTCCTGTCACCGTCAGTGCGACTGTCTGAGATATGACTGCAGTTCCGTCTTTTGCGCTTCTGGACATTGAAGGCACGACGCTGCCTGTCTCGTTCGTTCATAAGGTGCTCTTCCCGTATGCGCGCAAGGCCCTGCCGGGGCTTATCCATGACCGGGCCGATGATCCGGTCGTGAAATCGGCACTTGCTGAAATCCGGCGTGAATTTCCCGATCAGGAGCTGCTGCAGCAGCTTTTTTCCTGGATGGACCAGGATGCAAAGGTTGCTCCGCTCAAGGCGCTGCAGGGACTGGCGTGGGAGGAGGGCTATGCCTCCGGTGATCTGGAGGCCACGCTCTTTCCGGACGTGCCCGGCGTTCTGAAAGCCTGGCAGGGGGCGGGGATCGGTATGGCGGTCTATTCCTCCGGATCGGCGAAGGCGCAGAAGCTGATCTACAGGCATACGACCGATGGTGACCTGACGGGGCTTTTTTCGGCTTTTATCGATCTTGAGGCCGGCGGAAAGAAAGATCCTGCTTCCTACAGGCGTATCAGGGAAAAGCTGGAATGTCCCGCGGAGGAAATCGTCTTTTTCTCCGACGTCGTGGCCGAGCTGGATGCGGCGCGGGAGGCAGGATTTCAGACCTGCCAGATTGCGCGTCCGGAAGACGGCACCGTTCCGGGAACCGGTCATCCGGTGGCTCCCGATCTGGCGCAGGCGGCGCGTCTGTGCGGTCTGCCGGACGCGTGAACGTGACCTGTCATCTGTTTGAGGACTGGCGGACAATTCCGTCAGACGCGCGGGGTGCCGCAGCGGCTCTCGGTAATTTTGACGGTGTGCATCTTGGCCATGCGCATCTGGTGCAGACATTGCGGGCCGCGCAGCCGGACAGGCCGCTTGCTGTCGTGACCTTTGAGCCGCACCCGCGTGAGCTGTTCCGCCCGCAGGATCCGCCTTTCCGCCTCACCCTGCCGGAGGAGCGCCACGCCGCACTGGCCCGGCTTGGCGTCCGGTATGTGTTCCAGATCGGATTTGATGAGGCGTTTTCCCGGATGAGTGCTGCGGATTTCGCAGGTGAGGTGCTGTATGACGCACTGGGCCTGACGCATGTTGCCTGCGGCTATGATTTTGCTTTCGGACACAGGCGATCCGGAAATGCGGATGTTCTGGCAGATCTTACGGCAGCGAAAGGCATCGGGTTTATGCAGGTGGCCGCACTGGCTGATGCGGAAGGGCCTTTTTCCTCATCCCGTATCCGGAGACTTCTTCAGGGGGGCTATCCGGAAAGGGCTGCGGAAGAACTCGGACGTTTCTGGGCCATATCCGGCGTTGTACAGCATGGTGACAAACGCGGGCGGCTCCTTGGCTTTCCGACGGCCAATATTCCTCTCGGGCGTCATCTTGAACCGGCGCGGGGGGTCTATGCTTCCCGTGTCAGCCTGCCGGACGGCAGGCAGGTGAACGGTGTTGCAAATATCGGCCGTCGTCCGACGATTGATGATGGACAGGAAAGCAGGCTTGAGGTGCATCTGTTTGATTTTGAGGAGGACCTCTACGGACAGATGCTTTCCGTCACGCTGTATTCCCTGCTGCGCGAGGAAAAGAAGTTCACCTCTCTGGATCAGCTGAAGGCGCAGATTGCGGAAGATGCCATCCGCGCACGTCAGGTTCTGGCAGATCAGACCTCAGAGGGCTCTGTTGCAAAGTTGGAAACAAGCTGATGCGAGGCTGATTTCTGGGTTTTTTAGAATGTATAAATTCCGAACTGTCTTTCAATGAGACGCACTTCTCCGACGATACCATCCTGGAACTGGAAGAATTTAGCCTGTCCCTTTTTCAGGGCCCGCATGACTTCAAAGCCTTTGATGGTCGCATAGG
>NZ_JAJJND010000042.1 GCF_029759835.1 Acetobacter sp. AN02 | reverse complement strand
AACGCTTCGATTTGTTGCTCATGAATTCTTCTTACCTCTCGGGTCGTTCTGTCTCCACAAAACCCGGGGCAATTCACTGGCCTCAGACGGCAGAGAATGGCATATCTCTTTTTTATGTCGTGGGTGGCCGGCGTCAGAACCGGTTTTTATGTGTGAGGCAGATGGTGGTGATTTCTGGTTTTTCCCCTTCCGGCCGGACAGCCCGCCTCCGGGCATCCCGGGTGATCCCGGGCAGTATCGGCGCGCTGGCGGTAACCCTGACACTGCCGCTGTTTCTTGCCGGATGCGATGTCGCGGATGACGACATGCGCTTCGCACCGGCCTGCGCGACCGTTCATGTCCAGGATGTTCTGGGGGATTACTACCAGTATGACGGCAGCCCGGGCATCTTCTCCCATCTGGTGACACATGCCAGCATCGTGCGTGTGAAGGGGGAATGTATCGCATCGGGGATCAAAAACGAGAGTACCCGTATCGGTCTGCATATGGTCGTGATGCGGGGACCGGCGGCGAAGAGCAATACCGTCACGCTCCCCTGGTTCGTTGCTGTCGTACATAATGACAAGATCGTCGGAAAACACGTGTATCAGCAGACCGTCACCTTCCCGCCGGGAACGGACAGCCTGCAGTTTGACGGGCGCGTGGGTTCGGTCGATCTGCCGGTCCGCCCCGTCAATACGGGGAATGACTATATTTTCGAGATCGGCTTTCAGCTGAGCAAGGATCAGGTGAAATATAATCGTGAGCACAATGTCAGGGCCAGCTTCTCTCCGCTCTGACGTGCCGGTGCGGATTCTTTTCATTACCTCCACCCGGCTCGGGGATGCCGTTATTTCCACCGGGCTGCTGCGCCATCTTCTGGCGACATATCCGTCCGCGCGCTTTACCGTGGCCTGCGGGCCGGTGGCTGCAGGGGTGTTCGAGCGGATGCCGCGCCTTGAGCGTGTGATCGTGATGGAAAAACAGCGTTTTGATCTGCACTGGCTGGCGTTGTGGCGTCGCTGCGTGACGTCTGTGTGGGATCTGGTTGTCGATCTGCGCGGATCCGGCGTTTCCTGGTGTCTCCTCGCATCGCGCAGGATGATTGTCCGGGGCGGACGCCGTCCGGGGCTGAGACTGGCTCATCTGGGGGCGGCGTTCGGGCTGACCCCGCCGCCGCTGCCGCAGATATGGACAGCGCCGGAGGATCAGGCCGTCGCGGATGCGGTGACAGGGCAGCCGGAGGCGGAGGATATGCTGATCGGTCTGGGGCCGACAGCAAACTGGTCAGGAAAGATCTGGCCTGCGGAACGTTTCATCAGCCTCTGGCACGGATTGCGGGAAGCCCGTCCCGGAGCGCGGCTTGCGGTTTTTTACGGACCGGGCAGAACCGAACGGAAACTGGCCGCACCGCTTCTGGCATTGCCGGAGGCGATCGATGCCGGTGGCCGGTTTTCCCTGGCGGAGACCGCGGCGATGCTGTCCCGCTGCGCATTTTTTGTGGGTAATGACTCCGGTCTGATGCATCTGTCTGCAGCGGCAGGAACGCCGACTCTGGGGCTGTTCGGTCCTTCCCGCGTCAGTGAATATGCGCCGTCCGGGCCTCATGCGTTCTCGATTTCCGCTCCGGGGCCGGAAGGAGAGGCGCCGATTGCGGGGCTGGCCGCAGATGAGGTGCTGGAAAAGGCGCTGGATGTCATTGGCGGGAGGGCCTGTGGATGAGCGCTCTGCGGCCGCGCGTGGCGCATGTCATGGCCGGGGCGGCACATGGTGGTGCGGAGATGTTTTTCGAACGTCTGTGTCTGGAGCAGAAAAAAACCGGTCTTGAGGTTCTTCCCGTCATCAGGCGCAACGGGGACAGACGGGCCCGTCTTGAGGCCGGGGGGCTGGCTCCGGCTGAACTCGGGTTCGGGGGAAGGCTGGATTTACTGACGGCTCCCCGTCTGCGCCGGGTTCTCCGGCAGTCCGCACCGGATGTCGTGGTGACCTGGATGAACAGGGCCGCGCGTTTCTCTCCGGAGGGAGACTGGACTCTTGCAGGAAGACTGGGCGGTTTTTACGATCTCTCATGGTATCGCCGCTGCGCTCATCTGGTCGGTAATACAAAAGGGCTTGTGAGCTGGATGCGCGCGCAGGGCTGGCCGGAAGACCGCGTGCATTATGTTCCGAATTTTGCATATGATATCAGACCTGTTTCCCCGGAGCGCCCTGATTCCATTCCGCGGGAAGCGCCCTTCATTCTTGCGCTGGGGCGGCTCCATCCGAACAAGGCCTTTGATGTTCTGATACGTGCGATGGCGTATCTTCCCTCAGTCTATCTGGTGATTGCAGGGGAGGGGCCGGAGCGCGGGTCTCTGGAGGATCTGGCGCGCCGGACAGGCGTTGCGGATCGTGTGCTGATGCCGGGATGGGCGGCGTCTGCTCCGCTGATCAGGGCCTGTGACGTTCTTGTCTGCCCGTCGCGGCATGAACCTCTGGGGAATGTCGTGATCGAGGGGTTCTCTGCCGGGGTTCCGGTTGTGGCGGCGGCCTCACAGGGGCCGTCGGAACTGATCGTTTCCGGAGAGAACGGCCTTCTTGCGCCGGTGGAAGATGAGCGCGGTCTTGCTGACAGGATTTCCCAGGCGCTTGGTGATCAGGATCTTGCACGCCGGATTGGCGCGGCCGGGCGTGCGGTTTATGAGCAGGATTTTGCTCCGGAGCCGGTTCTGGCCGCATGGGAGCGCTTTCTGTCAGATGTTTCTCCGGATCGGGGCAGGAGAGGCTGATGTGCGGCATTGCAGGAATTTCCTGGGCGCGCGGCGTTGCCCCTCGTGAGGCTGCCGTTCTTGAAAAAACGGCTGCGGCTCTGGCACATCGCGGACCGGACGGAACGCATATCGTCCGTCTCGGGCGGGCTGACCTGATCCACACGCGGCTGGCGATCATCGATCCCGAGGGCGGAGACCAGCCTCTGCGGGCAGGTCCGGCAACGCTGGTTGCCAACGGAGAGATTTACAACGATCCGGATATCCGGAAAAAACATTCTGAATATAAATATGTTTCCGGAAGTGACTGTGAATCTGCCCTGCGGTTATGGGAACATGATGACGCCTCGTTCGCCTGCGGTCTGCGCGGGATGTATGCCATTGCCATTCATGATGCACAGCACGGGGAAATAACGCTGTCCCGCGATCCGTTCGGGATCAAGTCATTATATATCGCTCATTTTTCAGAGGGGATTATATTCTCCTCTGAAATTTCTGCCCTTCTGGCCTCCGGTCTGCTCACGCCGGAGGTGGATATCGCCCGGCAGACAGAGTTGCTCCAGCTTGGTTTTACGACCGGGGCGGAGACGATCCTGTCCGGTATACGACGGATTCTTCCCGGAGAGACCATAAGAATTTCGGAAGGACAGATCGTGTCCTCCTCCCGTATCCGAGCTGTGCCGGCTGTTGCTCCTGATCCGTCTCTTACGGAAGATGCAGCGCTGGACAGGCTTGATGCGGCCCTGACAGACAGCGTGCGCGTGCATGAGCGATCCGACGTGCCGTTCGGGATGTTTCTTTCAGGCGGGATCGACAGTGCGGCTGTTCTGGCCGTTATGGCGCGTCTGCGGAAAGAGAGTGGCCGGTCTGAGGCACTGATGGCCTGGACGGCGGCTTTTGATGTGCCGCAGGCGGCGGATGAGAGCGAGGCTGCCCGAGCCCTGGCCGGAGCGGCCGGTGCGGAGCACGACATCATCCGCATCACACGCGATGATGTGTGGCGGCATCTTCCGGAAATCGTGGCCTGCATGGATGATCCGGCTGCGGATTATGCCATCATCCCGACATGGTTTCTGGCCCGCAAGGCGTCGCGCTCTGTCCGGGTTGTCCTGTCCGGAGAGGGCGGAGACGAGCTTTTTGCGGGATACGGACGCTATCGCTCTGCGATGCGGCCCTGGTGGCGTGGAGGAAAACGACCGTGGAGACATGGAATTTTCGACAGGACGGATGTTCTTAAGGAGCGGGGCAGGCACTGGCGCGACGGGATTGCGGCGGCGGAGATGGCCGCGCTGCAAGGCGCTCATGGTCGTCTTGCCGCAGTGCAGGCCGCGGATATTGCGGAATGGCTGCCCAATGATCTTCTTCTCAAGCTGGACCGCTGTCTGATGGCGCATGGTGTGGAGGGGCGCACGCCTCTGCTCGATCCGGTCGTGGCGCGTGTGGCCTGGTCACTGCCGGACGGGATGCGTATCCGCGATCGCATGGGCAAATGGCTCCTGCGGCAGTGGCTGGCCCGCACATTCCCGGCCGCGAGACCCTTTGCGCCCAAGCAGGGATTTACAGTTCCGGTCGGAAGCTGGATTGCGGCCGAAGGGGACAGGCTGGGGCAGCTGGTGGCGGCAGATCCGATGGTGCAGGAGATCGCGCGGGCTGAGAACGTGCGGGCGCTGTTCCGCAATGCTGCTGCCCGTCATGCGGGACATGCGGCCTGGACGCTGCTGTTCTATACTCTGTGGCACAGGATTCACGTACGGGGCATGAAGCCGGATGCCGGTGTTTATGACATGCTCGCGGCCTGAGACCGCTGCCTTTCTGCCCGCCCTTGCCCGGCTGATTCTGACGATAAGGACACTGTGATGCGTTACGATCTGGTTATCCGCAACGGACACTGCATTCTCCCCTGGGGAGAGTATCAGACCGATATCGGGGTCATATCCGGGCGGATCGCAAGTCTGGATGTTCCAGGCGATGCCGATGCGGGTGAGGTGATCGATGCGAAAGGCCTGCATGTTCTGCCAGGCTTGATCGACGCGCATGTGCATCTGCGTGATCCGGGCAAGCCGGAGGTGGAGAGCATTCCCACCGGGACGAAGGCGGCGGTGCTCGGCGGTCTGACGACTGTGTTTGACATGCCGAACACATCTCCGGCCATCACCACGGACGAGATGGCGCGGTGGAAGCAGGAATATGCCTCTGCGGAATCCTGGACCGATTTTGCGTTCTATATCGGTGCGACGCGGGACAATACGCCTCGTCTCGGGCAGCTTGAACAGATGGATGGCATCTGTGCGGTCAAGGTATTTGCCGGGTCCTCCACCGGGGATCTGATGATCGAGGATGATGCCGGGCTTGAGGCCGTCATGCGCCACGGCCATCGCCGCGTGGCCTATCACTCCGAGGATGAATACCGGCTGCAGGCCAGAAAGGGCATGTTCAGTTCGGGTCAGCCCTGTTCCATGCATATGGTCTGGCGTGATGAGGAATGTGCTTTTCTCGGCACGCGGCGGCTGATGGCGCTGGCGCGGAAAACCGGGCGTCCCGCGCATATCCTGCACACCTCCACGGCGGAAGAGCTGCATTATCTGCAGGGATATCGCGATATTGCGACCGTGGAGGTGCTGGTCAATCACCTTACCCAGGTTGCACCGGACTGCTATGACCAGCTCGGCTCCCTGGCCGTGATGAACCCGCCGATCCGTGATCGCCGTCATTACGAGGCGGCATGGAAGGCGGTTGCTGACGGCACGATCGATGTCGTCTCTTCGGATCACGCGCCGCATTCGCTGGAGGCAAAAGCCCGTCCCTGGCCGGACTGCCCTGCGGGACTGACCGGTATTCAGACGATTGTCCCGGTCATGCTCAGCCACGTCAGCGCCGGGCGGCTGTCACTCGGGCGTCTGGCCGATCTGATGGCGTCCGGCCCGGCCCGTGTCTATGGCCTGCAGGCCAAGGGCCGGATCGCTGCGGGTTATGATGCCGATTTTACCATTGTGGACATGAAAGCCCGGCAGACGATTACGAATGACCGGATCGTCACACCGGCGGGCTGGACACCGTTTGACGGAATGGAGATCATCGGCTGGCCGGTCATGACCATTATCCGCGGGCAGATCGTGATGCGTGATGACACTGTCTGCGGAGAGCCGCGCGGGCAGCTTGCCCGATTCACGCCATGAGTCTGATGCAGTAAGGACGGTGCTCCCGGCATTCCGCCCGGGAGAATCGGGCTTATGTTGCGAAAGCATCTGAACAGACAATGAAAAACAGTCTTCTTCTCCCGCTCGGCCGCTGCCTCGGAGCGTTTGCTCTGGCCGGCACGACGCTCGTGGCAGTTCCTTCCGCCCGGGCCTGGGCGCCGCCGTCCTCCTGTGGCACGGAACCATCCGCGCCGTCAGTGGAGACCTCTTCCGTAGAGAAATATAACGCCAGTATCGATAAGGTTACGGCGTACGAAAAACAGGCGCGGGCCTATAACAGCTGCGTGGCGAAAGAGGCGACAAAAACGGAAAGCGCCATCAGTGCCAAAGCTAAGGAAGAAATCGGTCAGGTACATGACGGTGCCGTGGGCGTACAGCAGCGTATCGCTGCCAGCTTTACGAAGCTGACGAAGCAGCTCAAGGCCGGTCAGACGAAATTCGGCGTGAAATAGGAGTTACGTTCCGCCGCTCATTTATACTGACTGGACGGCGGAGCGTTGCCGTAGCTTCTGTTCAGCCGGTCGGCATTCTGCTCCGCAGCACGGTTTGTGCCGCCATCGTAAGGCGCAGATCGGCCGTGTGTACTGCCGGTATTAAATGTCTGGAGGAGGGACGCGAAGGGCGGCCCTGCCCGTAAGTCGACACGGATGGAGCAGCCGGACAGGCGGCTGCCTCATACCAGTGGTCTCTCTTTTCAGAGTGTCAGTTCAAGATTGCTCTGGGCATAGGCGCCGGATTTAAGACCGGCATCCCTCATGCCGCTGCCGAGGAAGAAATACATCGCATCGACGCTGAAGGTCACATGGCGCGTCACACGCCACGTAAAGCTGGCCTGAGGGGCCGTGCCGATATAGGAACCGTGTACTTTTGGCGACGCGGCATAGACACCGGTCGGGTTGCTGTAGACCGCGTCATGCGTATTCGCACGCCACATCGCATGCACCTTCATAAGAAGGGATGTGTTGCGGCTGGTCGTGACGGTGGCAATCGGGCCGACATCGATCAGGTTGGTATTGCCCGTGTAGGTACTGATATCGGTGTAGTAGGCTGACGGCACGAAGGGATTGAGGAAGTTGCCCCAGTCGCTGGTTCTGCTTTTCTGGCTGTTTCCGCCGGAGAATTTATCCACCTGCAGACCGACAGCCGGCTTTCCCCAGGTTTTTCTGAAGCGCCATGAGACCTGGGACGTGATGGCATAGGCAGAGACACCGCGACGATAGGCATTGTTGGCGGCGTGAAAATAACCGCCCTGCCACATCCATCCTGCGGAGAATTCCAGCGGTCCGGCATTGCCCCACACGCGCATGCCAGGCGTGTCACGTCTGGTCGATCCGGCCTGGGTGCCTGCCCCCGTATAGACATTGCTGTTTGCCAGAATGTAGCCGAGATAGAATGTATCCACGAAGATCTGGCTTTTCACGCCGAGAAACTTGAAGGACGGTACGGCGTAGGATGTGTAGGCGCCGAACAGCCGGGTCTTGTATCCCACCTGATCACGAAACGGGACATTCTGCAGCGTCCAGTTCGTCATGGTCAGGTCAAACAGATCGACGCGGAAGTTTTTCCAGAACGCATATCCACGGATACCGTTCCAGGAATAGGGAATGGTCGGATAGACGCTGCCTGCGGAGATATAGGGCGGCATGTCCAGAAAGGTCATCCGCCCGACCATCACGCCGGTCTGCGCATGAAACAGCTTGCCATGAACCTCGACAAAAGCCTGCTGCGCGTCGAGCTTGCTGCGCCATCTGCCGTTATTATAGCCGAAATATCTCGTGCCGCCGGCCTGACCGCTCATCAGTTCGCCGTAAAGGCGCAGATGCTCGCCAAGATGGAGGTCGGCACCGGCATTCCAGCGGAACTGCGTGCGCAGCGTATGCTTCAGACCGTTCGTTCCGAAGAACGGATGCTGATCATAGAAGTTATGCTGGCGGAAGTTGGCGCTCAGGGTCAGATAGACCGATCCGCTGTTATTGAACGGGATATATTTCAGCGGATCCAGAAAATCGATCCGGTTCTTCGGATCACGCAGGTTGGACCAGTCCTCGGCCCAGCGGGAAACGGCGTAATAGCCAACGGTGCCGAAGCCCGCGGCCGCGCCGGTGTTGGAGTTGAAGATCCCCCACGGTCCCTGATGCAGCAGGGCAGGGGAGGCTACGTTTCTCTGCAGATTCTGTGGCTGGGCATAAAGTTCGGGACGGCTGTCCAGTGTTGGCAGAAGCGTATTGTTCCAGAAGCCGGTTTTACCCCTGTCCTGGCTCGGGACGGAACGCGAGCCGAAATTATTGCTGTTCTGCTGCATTGCTTCGTGATGCATGGGCGTGATGACCCCGTGCTGCACGATCGAACTGCCCGGTGCGGTTTCGGCATGTGCGGACCCGTTCGGGACAGACCCGCACAGAAATACTGCAAAACAGCCTGCGGTTGATGTCAGAAGTCCGGCCAGTCTGGAACGGCAGGCTGGCCGGAGCCCTCGGTGGTAAATCGTCATAACCAGACCTTCAGTAAGCTTTTTATTTTTTTTGAAGACATTACGTCCCATGTTAGGAGCGCATGTCTTGCATGAGATAGGTGCATGAAAAAGAAATTTCAGTCACCTGGCATTTTCGTGTACTCACCGCTCTGTTCTGCGGGTGTGGCGGTTCAGCAACATTTTGTTGATGTTGATTTGTTTGTGAAACAGACTGAATACTCAGAAGCTGTTCCGACAGGCGTCGCCATCCGTCTGCTGCCGGGGGAGGGGGCGTGAACGATCCGATCACCGTCTGGCTGCCATGGGTGCTGTTCATCATCACAGCCGTGGTCTGCATTTTTCTGCTTCTGTCCCGCCGCACCGGAAAAGGGGGGATGGATACGGACCTGCTGGCTCGTCTTTATGTCCTGACGGAGCGCGACGGCGCGGCCCGTGCTGCAGAACAGACGCAGTCTGCAGCACGGATCGATCAGCTCAGGCTGGATATGGCAGAGCGGATCGGAACAATGACCGGGCTTCTGGGCAAGGAGCAGGCCGAAGCCCGCGCTGCCCAGGCCGAGGCCCTGCGTGAGATGGCTGAAGCTTCATCCCGCCATCTGGGGGCGCTGCGCTCTGCGGTGACGGAGCAGCTGCACACGGCTGTCGGAGAGCAGATGCAGACCTCGTTCCAGCGCGTGCTGGAACAGTTCTCGGTCATGCAGCGCGCAATGGGCGAGGTGTCCGCCATGACCGCGCAGATTGGTGATCTCAAACGTCTTTTCTCAAATGTGAAGACAAGGGGCGGCTGGGGAGAATCCCAGCTCCGTTCGATTCTGGACGATATCCTGCCGCCCGGATCGTTCGAGGTGAACCGGCGCATCGGTCAGGGCGGAGATG
Organism: Acetobacter sp. AN02; assembly: GCF_029759835.1. Taxonomy (GTDB): domain Bacteria; phylum Pseudomonadota; class Alphaproteobacteria; order Acetobacterales; family Acetobacteraceae; genus Acetobacter. The sequence continues at coordinate 11,294 of NZ_JAJJND010000042.1, read as the reverse complement.
TTGTGGAGTTTGCCATCCGGATGCCGGTCAGGGGCGAGCGGGCACCGGTCCTTGCCATCGATTCCAAATTTCCGATGGAGGCTTATGAGCGTCTTCTGAACGCGGCGGAGGCGGATGACCGTGAGGCAGAGCGGGCGGCCCGTCGCTCCCTGGAGACGACACTGCGGCTGGAGGCCCGTAAAATCGCCTCGAAATACATCCTGCCGCCGGAAACATCGGAGTTTGCCGTGCTCTATCTTCCGACGGACGGTCTTTATGCCGAGGTTGCGCGCAGCCCGGGTCTTCTGGATGAAATCGGACGTACGAGCCGTGTGATCGTGATGAGTCCCGGACTGATGCCCGCCCTGCTGCGGACGATCCACCTGGGCTATGTCACGCTGTCACTGGAGGAGCGGACGGACACGATCGCCCGTCTTCTGGGCGTTACGCGCAATGAACTCGTTAAAATGGATGCGGTTCTGGAAAAGCTGGGACGGAACGCCCAGGCCATGACCGGGTCCATAGAAGAAGCGCGGAGACGGACGCGCGTGATGTCACGTCAGCTCCGCGATCTGGATACGGCAGACGGGCCGGAGCCGGAACCGCACGCGGACCCGGATACCGGCGAACTGCCGTTTCAGCCTTCCTGATCAGCCGGACGCATCTTCACGATTTTGTCCGGATCCGTGACCATGCCGCTGGAGCCGCGGCCCTTCTTGATCTGGTCGATATGCTCCATGCCCTCGATCACCTCACCGGCGATGGTGTACTGGCCATCCAGGGACGGGCAGGGCTCGAACATGATGAAGAACTGGCTGTTGGCGCTGTCCGGATTCATCGTCCGGGCCATGCCGAGCGTTCCGCGCTCAAACTTCGCCGCGTTCGTGAACTCGGCCTTCAGATCCGGCAGATGGCTGCCGCTCGTGCCGGTTCCCGTCGGGTCTCCGGCCTGAGCCATAAAGCCCGGAATCACGCGGTGGAACACGATATCGTCGTAAAACCCTTCCGCCGCCAGAGCGCGCAGACGCTCAGCCGCCAGAGGAGCAAGGTCAGGGCGCAGGCGGATCACAACACGGCCGGTGCTGAGGTCCATATTGATCAGATCGTTGCTGGCTTCGGTCATATTCTTAAATCCGCTGAAAGCGTGACCGGGCAAACCGGATCACGCGCATGAAACGACGCCGCGCTCCGGATCGGTGCGGCAGCAGGTCTGCGCCGTGTTAACACTTTCCGAGAGCAGCGCGAACCCGCTGACAGGCACCGGGAGGAGCAAAGGATGTAATGTCCCCGCCATGGCGCGCAATCTCCCGCACCAGCCCTGATGAAATATCCTGCACCTGCGCCCCTGCCACGAGGAAGACCGTCTCGATCCCGGGTGCCAGACGGGTGTTCAGCCGGGCCATGGGCGATTCATAATCCAGATCGGTGCCGTTGCGCAGGCCGCGCAGGATCACGGAAGCACCGTGGTCCTGCATCGCCCGGGTCAGTAAGGTGCTGAAGGAGACAGCCTCGATCTGCGTGCCGGTCTGTGCGGCAATACCGGGCAGAACCTCCTCCAGACAGGCCAGGCGGTCCGGGAGGGACAGCAGCGGATTTTTCCCCGCATTTTCAGCCACCCCGACAATCAGCCGCCCGAACAGTCTGGCCCCGCGCCGGATGATATCGAGATGCCCCTCCGTCACGGGATCAAAGGTGCCGGGATAGAATGCTGCGGGAATCCGTGTGTTCATCTCAGACATGATCTTCAGTTATCCGCAGTCCGGAACTGCCGGTCCGCCGGGCGGAGGCCGCAGAAAGAAAAACCAGCCCTGAGGCTGGTCTTTCCGTTATTCCGCTCCGCTCTCAGGGGCCTCTCCGCCCTCGGGAGCGGCATCATCCTCGTCATCGGCGGAGTCATCCTCCATCACCGGGAAGACGCTCGTGACCGTCTCGGTCTCGTTCAGACGCAGAAGGGTTACGCCGCTGGCCTGACGGGACATGATACGCACCTGATCGACAGGAACGCGGATCAGACGGCCCGCATCCGTCACGAGCATGACATCCGTACCCGGCAGGACCGGAAGCGTCGCCACAACCTCGGATCCGCGCTTGCTGGCGGAGAACGTCATGTTGCTGATGCCCAGGCCGCCACGGCCCGAGACGCGATAATCATAGGCGGATGAGCGACGGCCATAGCCCGCATCGCTGACGGTCAGGAGAATTTCCTCTTTCTCCTCCAGCTCGGCAAAACGCTCCGCGGACAGAGCCGTATCGGCCACGACTTCCTCGTCCGCCTCGATCACCTCGGCATCCTCGGCATCTTCCGTCGCGTTCTCGGCCCGTCTCTTCGCGCTGGCAGCCTTCAGATAGGCCACGCGCTCCTCGGGCGTTGCCGCGACATGGTTGAGGATGCTCAGGCTGTTCACCTCATCGCCCGGCGCCAGCTTTATGCCGCGCACACCGGTGGAATCACGTCCGGCGAACACACGCAGGGTCTCATCCGTAATGCGGAAGCGGATGCTGCGGGCCTTGCGCGTGGCGAGGAACACATCCTGCCCTTCGTGACAGGTCGCCACGCCGATCAGGCGGTCTCCTTCGTTCAGCTTCATGGCAATCAGGCCTGAAGCGCGGATATTCCTGAAGTCGGACAGACGGTTACGCCTGACGCCGCCGCTGGCCGTGGCAAAGACCAGATGCAGCGCCTCCCACAGCGTCTCGTCCTGGGGCAGCGGCAGAACCGCCGTGATGCTGTCTGACCCGAGATCCGGCAGGAGATTGACCAGCGCACGCCCCTTGGCCGTCGGGCTGGCTTCGGGAAGCCGCCAGACCTTCTCGCGATAGGCCTTGCCGCCGGAGGAGAAGAACAGCACCCACTGATGCGTATGGGCATTGAAGGAGCGGATCACGATATCATCGCCGCGTCGCCCGGCTGCGGTCCGGCCGCGCCCGCCACGGTTCTGCGCCCGGAACACCTCAAGCGGCGTGCGCTTGATGAACCCGTCCCGCGTGATGGTCACGACCATCAGTCCCGGCTCGATCAGGCTCTCGTCATCCTGATCCCCGGCATAATCCGTAATCTCGGTCATCCGCGGAGAGACGATCGCCGCGCGGGCGGTCAGAAGCTCCTCACGCATCACTTCCATACGGCGGACATGCGAGCCGATGATTTCCAGAAGTTCGCTGATTTTGACAGCAACCTCGGAAAGCTCAGCCTGAATTTTCTCCCGCTCCAGACCGGTCAGCCGCTGGAGGCGCAGTTCCAGAATGCCGCGTGCCTGGGCCTCGGTCAGCCGCACCTTCCCGTCGATGACGACATTGCCCTCATCATGGATCAGGGCCAGAAGCGGCTCGACCTCGGCCGCATCCCACTCGGCCGCCATCAGCGCCTCACGCGCCGCCGCCGTATCGGGCGCGGAGCGGATCAGGGCGATCACGGCGTCGATATTGGCCACCGCAATCACGAGACCGACCAGCAGATGTCCGCGATCACGCGCCTTGCCGAGATCGAAGCGTGCCCGCCGGAGGATCACGTCCTCACGGAAGGCAATAAAGGCGGACAGGACGTCCGTAATGCCCATCAGCTGCGGCTGGCCGCCGTTGAGCGCCAGCATATTGACGCCGAACGAGGTCTGCAGCTGCGTGAAGCGGTAAAGCTGGTTCAGGACGACATCCGGTGTCGCCTCACGCTTGAGCTCGATCACGACGCGCATGCCCGAACGGTCGGACTCATCGCGGATATCGGAAATACCCTCGATCTGCTTCGTGCGGACCAGATCGGCGATCCGCTCCTGCAGCGTCGCCTTGTTCACCTGGTACGGAATCTCGGTGACGATGATCGCCCGGCGGTCCTTGCGGATCTCCTCGATGGAGGCCCGTGCCCGCATGATCACCGCGCCGCGCCCGGTGGCGAAGGCGGAGCGGATGCCCGAACGTCCGAGGATCAGGCCACCCGTCGGGAAATCCGGCCCCGGAATGATCTGCATCAGCTCATCAAGCGTGATGTCCGGATTGCTGATCATGGCCAGCGTGGCGTCAATCACCTCGCCCGGATTATGCGTGGGGATGTTTGTCGCCATACCGACAGCAATGCCGGTCGCGCCGTTGATCAGGAGATTGGGGAAAGACGCCGGAAGAACCTGGGGCTCCTCCTCGGTCTCGTCATAGTTCGGCTGGAAATCGACCGTATCGCGGTCGATATCATCCAGCAGGAAGGATGCGGCCTTCGCAAGACGGGCCTCGGTGTAACGCATCGCGGCGGGGCTGTCCCCGTCCACGGAGCCGAAATTTCCCTGACCATCGATCAGACGGACCCGCATCGACCAGGGCTGCGCCATACGGACCATGGCGTCATAGATCGAGGAATCGCCGTGCGGATGATATTTACCCATGACATCACCGACCGCGCGGGCCGATTTGCGGTAGGGTTTGTCCGCCGTGAAACCGCTTTCACGCATGGCGTAGAGAATACGGCGATGAACCGGCTTAAGGCCGTCCCGCACGTCAGGCAGGGCGCGGGAGACGATCACCGACATCGCATAGGCGAGGTAGGAGGACCGCATCTCCTCTTCGATGGTTACCGGAACCAGATCGGAGGGAAGGGGAGGAATCGGCTGGTCGGAGGTCGTCTCGGTCAAGGTCAGTCCGTCATGTCATGAGTGTCCGCCGCAAACGGGCACGGAAGGCCTGCCGGCCGGAGCGATCCGGCGGCGCAGCATACCCTAGCACAGCCGCAAAGAAGGAGGCCAGAGACGAGCGCCGCCGGACGGCGTTTCGCGGCGCTTTCCCCGGTATCACGCCGCCTGGCCGCCCCGCAGGGCCGGTGCGGACGGCTTCAGAAATCGGCCTCGACCGTAAAATGCCAGGTCCGGGGCATACCGGCATAGGCCGAGTTGGTCGCGGTCGTCAGGCCGTTGGTGCTCGAGGGATAGACCGAGGCCCAGTAGCGCTCGTTCGTCACGTTGTTCACACCGAGGCGCGCCGTCATCATCACGTGCCGGACATGAAACGGATACCGGACGCCAAGATCGAGCAGGACATAGCTGCCCGCAAAAGTGGTGTTGTAGACGTTCGCCGCGCGGCGGCCGGTGTAATGCACGTTGGCATTGACCGCGAGCCCCGAGGCAAGGCTCCCCTCAGGAAGAGGCAGACGCCAGTCCAGCAGGACATTGGCCTGGACCGGCGGGACGCCCACAACCTGCTTGTGGCTGGTCGAGGCCGTGCCGGTATTGCCAAGCTGGGCGTCCAGCCACGTCACACCGGCCAGAACCGACAGGTTTTTCGTGATCGATCCGGAGGCCTGGAACTCCACACCGTAGTTACGCTGCTGCCCGAATGCTCCGTAGATATGGGTTACGGGATCGGTGAACGGGGCAGGGCGCGTCATGCGGAAACCGGCCGCATTGAGCATCAGCCTGTTCCACAGAAGGAACTTATAGCCGACCTCATATTCCTCATTCTTGTAAGGCGTAAGAATTTCATTGGCATTTTCTGCCGATGTCGGGGCCGTATCACCCGGCGTCACGCTGCGGCTCCAGGTGAAATAGGCCGTCTGGTTCTCTGCGGGTTTGTAAAGCAGGCTGACCGAAGGGCTGAATGCCGCTGCCCGGCTGTAGGTGCTTTTCGTCACGGCCCGGCCGAGCGCCGTATTCCATGAGTAGTTATGGGCATGAATCCAGGACCAGGACAGCGTGCCCATGATGGACCAGTGTCTGTCAAAATGCAGCGTATCCCCGACAATCATGGACTGGCTGCGGATATAGGCCGACTGATAATGCCCGCTGTAATGCGGCTGATGCCCCTCGAAAGCCTGCGGGTCATAGATCGATCCCGTGCCCAGAACAAAGCTCTGCCCGGATGTGGGATTGTAATTTCCCATCATATAGCCGTTGGTGCCGATCACGATATCATGGCCTATGAACCACGTTTTTACATGGCCGTTGATATAGGCAAGGTTGCTCCCGACACGAAAATTCTTCGCGGTCGCCGCAGCGGAGATCGTCTGCCGGTATCCGCCCTCATTATCCGTCAGCTGATCCGTGGTGCCGAAATTCTGCCGGTGGGCGTTCTGATACAGCCCGCCGAGTGTCAGCTTCCAGTTCTCGCTGATCTGATGGTATATTTTCATATGCGCGATATTGGTTGTCGCGTTATATCCCGCATAATCCTGGGACATATGAGGCTTGCTGAGATCCGGAGCCGCAGGCAGGACCTGGGTGATATCCGTCCCGGCAAGCGTGGTGCCATAGGCAAAGCCGGGCGCGAAGCCGCGCTGTGCGTAGGAATACTGGCTGGCCCCGACTTCAATTCTCGTGGACGGGGTGATGCGGAAATCGAATTCGCCATCCACAAGACCACGGCGCAGCCAGCTCTGCTTCACATAGCCGGTACCGTCTCCGTTGAGCAGATTGAGGCGATATCCGAACCATCCGTTCTTTCCGGCGCGGCCCGACAGATCACCCTCTTCCATAACCGCGCCCTTGGAATCAATCCCCAGCGTCAGACGCCGGATATTTTTATCCGTCGGTTTTTTCAGGGAATATGAAAATGTTCCGGCCGGATTCTGAGGCCCGTACAGAGCGCCGCCCACACCGTTGAGAACCTCAAGGCCGTCAAACTGCTCGCCTGCATAAGGTGTTGTCGAAACCGCATTCAGACCGTCAATCCGCATATTGGAGACGACATCGCTTTCAAAGCCGCGCGACTGCGGGCGGCTCGTATTGGCATCGCCGCGGATTTCCAGCTGTACGGACGGCAGATATTTCATCAGGTCGTTGATATTGCGGACCTGCTGATTGGCAATCACGTCCCCGGTCACACCCATGACGGAAAAAGGCGTGTCCAGCAGCTTCCTGTTCCCTAAAGGCCCCATATCCGCAACAGGCTTGAGATACCGCGCCGATGTTCCCGCGATCTCATGACCTGAAACGGTAATCCGCTCGGTCCCGGCGGGAGCAGGCGTGCCGGTCCGGTGCGGATGATGCACGGTCGTGTTCCTGCGTGTCTTCGCAAGGACCGGAGAGAGCGAGGAGATAAACAATCCGCTCAGAAGAACGGAATATCCTGTTCGGTTCATGATCTTTCTGTTTCAGGAAGGCAGGTGGCCGGACAGGATCTGAGACACTTCATCCCCGCTCAGGGAGCAGTCAAAAAACGTCCTGTAGAAACGCGATGTTTCAGAGCGAAGATCGATGTCGGAGAACAGATCCGGATGGAACATCCGTGCCGCCCACCGGAGCTGGAGAAGAAATTCGGTGCCGTAGCGATCCCACGGGAACATACCGAACGGATTGGAAATAACGCGCCCTTCTTTCACCGCGCGGAGCATCTCCCATCCGGGAGGGGCGGCGCCCTCGGGTGGCAGGGTGACGCCGCCCTGCACGATGATGATATCCGGATCCCAGGCCGCAACCTGCTCGATCGTGGTCGTGCGCTTCGTCCCCGACACGGCTGCCGCAACGTTGATGCCGCCTGCCTGCGTGATCCATTCGCCGATGATGGAATGTCCGCCGTCAAAGGCCACGGGAGACAGCCGGATCAGATGCAGGACACGAGGCCGCTTTTCCATCGGAACCGAGGCCAGCCGTGCGTTCAGCAGGGTGGAAAGCTGTTTCAGCTCAGACGTCCAGGACGCCGCACGGTCACGCGCCAGAGGCGTGTTGATCACATCCGCCGTGATCGCCAGTGATTTCAGAAGTCCGGACATATCCTGAAACGCCATTGCCATGGTCGGAATACCCGCCGCGCGCAGGGGCAGGGCCTGCTGCTCCGTGGACGTAAAGGCCAGCTGTATACCTGCGGCAATCAGCATCTCCGGATTCAGTCCGGCAGGATGCACGAGATGCGCGTCCTTCAGCCCCGAAGCGATTCTGTAGAGCCAGGGAAACTCATCCGGACCGTCCACAGTCACCCGGATCCGGGAGCCTGCACCCAGCATCGTGACGATCTCGTTATGGGCGAACCACAGATCCGCAATACGCAGCGGTGCGTCCGGAACTGCCACGTCCGTCCCGAACATATCCTGCACGTGGCGCGACGATTCCGCACGCACGACAGCCGGCAGGCACAGGCCCGCAGCGCCTGTGCTGAGCAGCCTGCGTCGGGTCAGGAAAGAGGGGGACAGCTTTACGTCCATATTTTTCTGTATATAGACAAAGTGCGGTAAGTAAACTGCCTTTAACCCGGAGAATGCAGCCTTATTGCCCGATATTCCCCTTTTTCAGGGCACGAAAGGTCATGAGAACCGCTGTACTGCCGAAGGTGATGATCACGCCCAGCGGAACGAGCCAGGGAAATGCGATGCTCTGTCCGCCGGGACGACAGAATCCGATGATCAGCGCCATGACCGGCAGGGTAACGAGAAATGCGGACAGGGCCGTCCGCTGATCCACCGATCTGACCATCATGCCCAGAAGAAAGGCCCCGAGCAGGGCGCCGTAGGAATATCCGGCAATCTGCATGCCGAAAATCAGAACCGACTGGCCGGAGGCGGAAAATCCGCAGGCGGCGGCAATCAGGGCCACGGCCCAGCATCCCGTCACGAAGGCCGTCGAAAACCGTCCTGGTCCTGACGGCCGGGCAGGCAGAAGATCAGCAAAGGTCGAGCTGGTCATGGCATTGAGAGCTGAGGACAAAGATCCCATCGTCGCGCTGATCACTCCCGCAACCATCAGCCCCGACAGTCCTTGAGGCAGACCGGTCACCATGAAATGCGCGAAGACATCATCCGGGGAATGATATCCGGCAGCGGAGAGCGACACGCCTCCCGCTCCGGCCCGCAGGAAAATACCGCACAGGGAAAGCAGGGCGAACAGCGCGGTGACGACCACGGCACTGAAGACCATCGCCTTGCGCGCATCTTTCAGAGATCGTGCCGCAAGAACGCGCTGGACCATAAGCTGATCCGTCCCGTGGGAGGCCATGGCCATGATCGCTCCGCCGACCAGCGCCGTGAGCGGAGCAAAAGCATCCGTCAGCACGGAGCCATGCAGCGAGAACGGAAAGAACTGCCCCGGTTCCGCAGCCAGACTGCGCCCGGAAGGCGGGAGACCATGGAACAGCCACACGGCACAGACCGCAGCACCGGAAAAATACAGAATGAACTGCGCCGCATCCGACCAGATAACAGCCCGAAGTCCGCCGAGCGCCGTATAAAGAGCCGTCAGCGCGGTCAGTCCGATCAGCACGGCCAGAGGAGAAAGAATCAGGTCATGCGCGGCAAGCAGCGCGCAGACCGGCAGGGTGGAGGCAAACAGGCGCACGCCTTCCGCCAGCAGACGCGTGATCAGAAATGTGCAGGATGCCGTGCGCTGCATATGCCGCCCGAAGCGCAGCGCAAGATATTCATAGGCGCTGGTCAGACTGCCGCGCATGTAAAGCGGCAGCAGCCAGCGGGCGACAGCAATCCGCCCCAGCAGATAACCGCCGCCCAGCCCGACAAACACCATACCCTTCTGCCAGGCGATCCCGGGCACGCTGATAACGGTCAGGGTGGAGGTTTCCGTTGCGACAACGGACAGGCAGATCGCCCAGGCCGGAAGATCGTGATGCGCGCTGAGAAGATCCTGACCGCTCCGGCCGCGTCCTGACAGCCAGAGCGCACCGCCTGTCAGGAAAACGAGCCAGAGACCGATGGCAAGAAGGTCAGGACTCACCGCGACCGGTCAGAACCCGAGAACGGCGTCTCCGCCGAAGGTGAACATGCCCGTATTGCGGCCGGCATTGAACGGGCTGGTGCCGTTGAGCGAGCGGTCAAATCGGATTTCCGGGCGGATCGCAAAGGTGCGGATATGATGGCCGAGATCAGGATGATAGCTCACTCCGAGCGTCAGGGCACCATAGGTCGTCGGAGGTGCGGAAACCGCATAGGAGGTCTTTCCGGCAATCGCGTTCATATAGGAGCGGTTATCGAGGAAAGAGGCCACCATCAGGCCGGTGTTATCACGGAAAATCTCGCCACGATAGTTGAAGCTGAAGGACGGGGAGACATCCCATGTCAGGAAGCTGACAAAGCTGTAGGTCTCGGCCCTCAGCCCTTCGTCATGAAGGAAGTTGAATTCCCCGGTCAGGGTCACCTTGTCGGAAATTTTATAGGCAGCACTGAGATCGTTCCAGAAACGCTGTGCGGTGTTGGCCCTGTGGCCCAGCGCCCTGATGGAGTTTTCAGGACCGACACGGCCGAGATAGGTAATATCGAGTTTATCATGCAGAAGATGATGAATGTTCAGGCCGAAATAGGCCGCCGGTTCATCATTGTTATCACGACGCCCGAACGTGGTCTGGTTGCCGGTATCCAGGCCGAACAGAACATCATAACGATCATCGACATGCAGGTTGAACATGGCCCCGACATGCTCAAACGGCACCGCATATTCAGAGGTATAGGCAAGGGTGTAGAACTGACGGGACATCGGATCCATTCCCTCACGCCCCATCGGAGCCTGAAGAATACCCGCCTGCATATCGAGGCCGCCTTTGGTGATGATCGGCGCATGAACGTCGATATGCGCCTGCGCCGGAATAAACTGGTACCGGTCAGAGGTCATCCGGTCGGAAATACCGAGAAGATGGTAATATCTCGCATCCGAACCATACAGCGCCTGCAGATTGAAACCGATCTGCCAGTCACTTTTGGCAGGATCGATATCACGGGAAAGCGTGAGATAGACCTGGTCCAGCTGGACCTGATTGGCATGATCCCCGAAGAAGTTTCCGTAGTTGATGCCATCGGCAGGACGGGCGGGATTCGCCGTAATACCGCCTTCGATCTGTCCCTTGAGGGTCACGTCGTTAAGCCAGCTGCCGATACCGGTCTTGGCGTCGTTGTGAAAGATCGAAACCTGCGCGCTTGCCGGTGAAATGCAGGAAAAACCAGCGACGCTCAGTGTGGCTGACACCTTGAATACAGCCGAACGCAGAGGCTGCAGGATACGCTTCAGGGTAATGCCATTCATACTCTGTTCCTGCCTGTGCCGCCCGCGGATGCGGGGCGGGCCTGAGATCGATACACAGAGAGAATGAACCGATTTCGTGATGAAACACAACAGTATGAGTAAGGAAAAACGACAGCAGTGCGTAGCTCTACTGCCGTGTATGATATATCTGCCGATTTATTATATGTAACTTGCCAGAGAAATATTCTTCATATTGGAGATCAGAGTATAGGATGCTTGAAGAGAGGTGGAGCCCGTTTTTCAGGCATGGGCCTACGTGTTTAGTCCCGGGGTTTGATGGTGTAATATTTTCACGCGAGTGGAAGGAAGCATTATGGGACAGATACGTCATGGGAGCGCCACGACCACGCACGCCGTGCGAGCAGCAATACAGCGATCGCAGGCTTC
>NZ_JAJJND010000041.1 GCF_029759835.1 Acetobacter sp. AN02 | reverse complement strand
TTCCCCGTCCCGGCATACCCGACCACCACGGACAGGTCGCGGGACTTCGTGACCTCGCCCACCGCCAGCGCCTGCTCCTCGCCAAGACCGGAATGCTGCATCGCTGCCCGACGCACCGCCAGCGGCACCGCATGCCCCTGAGACTGCCCCATCGCGAGCGACGCTTCTTCCAGACGCTGCTCGACCCCGATCATCGTGCGCGTGGAGAACCGCTCCCGCCCGTGCCCGTCTTTCCCAAGTGCTACCAGCTCCGGACATGCCTCCACCCGAACCATAACGGCCGTAAACTGTTCAGCGTCCACCGTCTGCCGGTCCACAAACCGCGCCATGTCCTGCCGAGTAAATGTGCTCTGCTGCCGGGTCAGCGCCTCCAGCGCCACATGCGGCTCGGCCAGCAACCTTTCCCCATTGCGTCGCGCGATCTCCAGATGATCAGCAACCCGTTCCGCATCCTCGCCCCGCTCTTCCCGACGCATCCCGGCCGGACCAATCTTGTTCTGTGGCTCAAGATCAATCCCCTGTGCCGCAAACGACCGATGGTCGATCCGCACATCCAGATCCAGTTCAGCCAGCCGTTCATTCGCAAGTGACGCCCATCGCTCCCGCCATGTCAGCAGCAGATCTTTATCATTCCACGACCGCTCTTTCGCACCAAACCCGTTCTCGTCTACTGACCGCGTGGACAACATCACATGGGCATGGGGCTTCGCCTGTCCGTCTTCGCCAATATCCCAATGCACATTGAGATCAGCCACCATGCCGCGTTCCACGAACTGTTCCCGCACAAAATCCCGTGCCAGCGCGATCCCCTGCGCCTGGGTCATTTCGCGCGGGAGTGCAAACTCCACCTCACGGGCAAGCTGGGCATCCTTGCGTTTCTCGATCGCCTCGACCTCATTCCATAGGGTTGCACGGTCGAGAAACCGTTCCGTCGCGCCATCGGGCAGCAGGATCTCGGAATGCACCACGCCGCTCTTGTTGGAAAAATCATGGTCGCGATCCAGCCGCACATCATACAGGCGGGACGCCGCGCGATAGGCCGCCGCTGCCACGGCGCTCCGGCCGGTGGCGCGGCTGATGACCTTTGCATGCAGATGATAGATCGCCATGAACGCGATCCTATCACACCACTTAAGCGCACGTCACGCAGTGACGTATAAGCGCGCACTCATATTTTACTGCGCCACAAGGATTGATTGCTTTGGATGAGTGACGCGGTTCTCATCTGTGTGGTAGAGTATGGCACAGATCAGCAAGACAAGAGGCCGAAAAATGCGCAGACCACGGGACATTGATGCGGAACTGAAGGCGCTTCAGGAAAAGGCGAAGCAGCTTAAGGCGCAACGGACTATCCAGCTCGGCGAACTGGTCGAGGCGACGGGAGCCGATACCCTGTCAATCGAGGCGCTGGCCGGTGTGCTGCTTGCGGCTGTCGAACAGGCGGATAGCAAACTAGAAGCCGTCGCGAGGTGGACCGAACGGGGGACCGAATTCTTTCAAACTGGCGCAAAAAAGGGAGGCCGGAAAGGAACCGGAAACGATCAGAATGGAGCTTCTGGCGCTTGAAAGACGGATCAGGAAGCAGAAAGCCCTGATCCGTCGCTATCAGGCACGAAAGGCACGCACTGACATGCGCGACTGGGCGAAAGCGCGACGGGAACGCACCCATCATCTGATCGAACTGGGCGGCCTGGTCCAGAAGGCGGGACTGGTCGATCTGACCGATGATGACCGTGCCACCCTGCTCGGGGCCTTCCTGGATATTGCAGGACAGCTTCAGGGCGGCAATGAGACCACTCCGGTTGATCTGAAAACGCGCTGGAGACGCGCGGGGCTTCATGCCTTCGATGCCGAAAAAGAGCATGTAGAAAGGAAAGAACAGCCATGACGGATAACCTGCCAGACAGACAGGAAGAGCCGGACAATCCTGACGCGGATGAGCGCATGTTTCATGCCTGCTTCTCCATACTCGGAGAGTTCGTGGAACAGGAGCTCGGCACAACCTCGCAGGGTTACGATAAAGAGCAGAGCCGTTTGTATCGCGGCTACCGTTTGCACAGTGCCAATGACCGGGACAAGGCGGCGATCGACCTCTGGCTCTGGTACCGTGACGATCTGCCAGGGGAAACAGCCCTGTGCGATCGCAACATCGCCGCTATGACACCAGATAACCCGGTTGATCACGAACAGATCTTACAGAATCTCAAGGACCAGAAATTGCGCGACTTGATCAACATCCGCCGACAGCTCTGGATCTGATCAGGAGAGTTATCTTGAAAAAGCGTATACTGACTTTCGCTGCCCTGCCGCTTCTCCTCCTCCCGGCATCAGGCTTTGCCCGGAACACAGGGGACTGGCTGCCTCAGTCAGGCGTTAAATCTCCCTATAGTCCTCTGGCCGTTCCAACAACACTGAAGCCCGTCCCGGACTCTCTGGCAAGCCTGTTGACCAAAGGCTACCAGATTACGACGACAGCGGATTATGGCGGCTCAGGAGCCCTCTTCACGCTGACCCGGCAGAAACAGACCTTACTCTGCGTTTTGACGGCCCCAACTCCGGGAACAGATCAGAATGTTCCGACATCACGCTGCTGGTCCCTGAATTAAAGTTTGCAAAAGTCTACAGGCCTGACGGATTGGAAAAATATCAGAAACCGTGTCTTACGCGACGTTTCTGGGCCGGCCGCCTTTCGCACCATTCCGGCGTGCAGCCGCCACCTTTGCCTGGCTGGCGGATGATCCGCCCACACGTCCCATCTGTGCCGCCATCCAGCTTCGGGAACCGTAGATACCGTGGATCAGACCTTCGACCAGAACATCAGCATCAAGACGGGGCCAGTGAAGGCCATTCCCCAACGGGGTAATCTCGATCTCAGCCAGATCATTCAGGGAAGCGCCCTGCAAATCCTGTAACAGATCCACCGGTACGCTCATTTCAACACCGTTGGAAAGCGTGACATGAAGAGCGCGGCGCGCACGAATCAACCGTACGGAAACCGCATGAGGAACTGTCGCTCTATGAAGCGCGTCTGCGTCACGAGCAGCCTGATAGTTCACGTTATTCGCCATGTATCTTCTCCCATGCTTCCGCCAGCATCTCAGCGTGGTCCTGCACGATGACAAGGGCTTCCTGTAAGCCTTATCCTTCATGCCACCTGCCCGTATCAGGCGGGTTTTCCTGCCAATTTCGATCACGGCTTCCCCATCCGCGCTTATGACGTGAACGTGCGTCGGCACATGATCTGCCGTGTAAATCACGACATGAAATCCATTGATGCGCAGAAGCGTCGGCATAATTCACCATATCCCTAACGCTTGGGTTTTTCAATCAGAACTATCCCGCCAAAAGTCAGGAGGAGAATATCTGGACGGTCAGACAGAAATGGATAGCCCACTAATCCCTAACAAAGCCAGCAGAGCGCCATAGGAGGCCGCACAAAGCGTAAGCCCATTATCGTCCACAAACCCAGCCATTACACATGGTAACGCCTGTAAGGCCATTCTGTGGCGTCTGGCGGGCATGTTGCGACACGTAAGCTGCTGAATGATCGTCTGAACACCGGTGTGTCTTGAGCAAATTACGGTTTTGCCCGGTTCTTCTGATGTTGCAGGCGTCGGGCGAGCGCGGAGCGGGAGCCCCGTAGGGCGCCAGAGGCGCCGACGCGGGAGAGAAAGGTGGTTATTGGCGAGACGATGTGTTGCATCGTCAGATTATGATTTCGCGCCGTAGGCGTGTCCGTTTAGCGCAGCCCTGAAAGGGCGAGCAGGGGGATGCCGGGTGGGAGATCGCGCTATGCGCGATCGGGGCGGCCGTAGGCCGCGAGCCGGCGGGGGCGTAGCCCCCAAGAGGCGGTGCTTAGATTTAATTTAGCTGGAAATTGCAAAGAATGAAAAGTTATCCACAGGCTTGGAGTGTTAATTTATGTGTTAATAGTAGTGTTAAGGGTTTTCCACAAACGCATAACTGACTGAAAATAAAATACAAAAACACTGTTTTTGTGCAGCTTGCGTCAACGAAACCCCGAATCTAGTGACTCCAGAACCCCGAATCTGCGTCAACGAAACCCCGAATCTAGCTCTTGCGTCAATGAAACCCCGAACCTAAACTGATCGTCAATGAAACCCCGAATCAAAGCAACCCGTCAACGAAACCCCGAACTGGCAGTTACCGTCAGTGAAACCCCGAATGTTGATGGACGCTCAGTTCTACTTCCGGAACGATATCCGACACCAGATCTTTTTATTTGTGATGTCCTTGATGCCATCCCCAAAGATGATATGGCCTCGATGGAACATCCAATTTTCTCGCTTGCCACTAAACCTGATCGACGCATTTTCCGATACGAGCACAATGGCAATACAGTTGAGATCGTTCCGAGCGTCAAAGGGCTCGCGACGATCCATGACAAGGATATCCTTATCTATTGCATTTCGCAGCTGATCGCGAAAATGAATCAAGGTGAGCAGCCAAATCGAACTCTCCACCTTACCGCACGCGATTTATTGGTGTGGACCAACCGTCAAACCGATGGTGATGGCTATAAGCGGCTTCGGAGCGCATTTGAGCGCTTAGCAGGCACACGGATCACCACCAACATCAAAGCTGATGGAGAAGAAATCACCGAAGGCTTTGGCCTTATCAATGAATGGCGAATTGTCCGTAAGACCAATTCCGGACAAATGTCCGAAATCAAGGTAACGCTATCCGAATGGCTATTCAGAATGATCGAAGGCCGAAGTGTACTGACATTACATCGCGATTATTTCCGTTTACGCAAACCACTTGAACGGAGAATATACGAACTTGCACGCAAGCATTGTGGCGCTCAGGAAAAATGGGTTGTTTCTATAGAAATTTTACAGAAAAAAACGGGGGCTAGTAGCCATATTCGCGTATTTCGCTCAATGCTCCGTGACTTGGCAATCAATAACCACTTGCCTGATTATGCTGTCGAAATAAACCGCAACACAGTTACTTTCCGTAATCGGGAAACGATGGACACCGTCAAGGTAATAGAGCCAAAGCTCCAGAAACCATTTGTCGATCCCGAGGGTTTCCATGACGCTAGAGGAGTTGCTCCAGGATATGATATCTACGCACTCTATGATGAATGGGTGTCATGGTGGAATGATAGCGGACAACCAGAGTTGCAAAACCCCAGTGCCGCATTTGTCGGATTCTGCCGCAACCGACACAAACGCAACCCTATACGCTAGACACAGCCTACGCGTATAATTGTATACGTGTATAAATGTATACTTATCCGCTAACGATCCTGCTTCGTCCTTTCTTCACAAACAGATCGTCCAGTGCTTCTCCCAGCAAACTCTGAACCGTCGTTCCCTCTTCGGCCGCGATAATACGAAGCTGGGTGCTGACTTCAGGAGAAAAATGTCCACCGATCAACTTGGTCCCCTTACGACCATTCAGCGTAGGTTTACTGGATGATATATCTGGCTTCGGGGAAGGGGTTGGCATTGCCTCACCACTACCTTTGGCGCGATCAAGCATCGCTTGTAGCGTATTGCTTTTCGCCATCACACTACCTCCCGATTTTTGTATAATTGTATATCTGTATACTCGTATAAACGCTTAATTTCGTTTGCTGCTGGCCCATGTGCTTCGAATTCCTGCACAGCCTGTCCCGCCGCCTGTGCACGGAAAAATGCCTTGCGGTTTCCTACTGTCACCGGACAGACCGTTGCCCCCAATTCGGTCACGGCCTTAATGGCATCCCCTGTCTCCTGCCCCTGGGGGGGCACAAAAGTTAAAACGACAGCGAACGCTTTATCGAGCTGACGAACCACATCCAATGTGTGTGTCATACTCATTGTATCGAACACGGCCGTCTTCGTCGGAATGAGAACGAAGTCAGCATGCCGCGCCGCTTCATAAGCTACATCACGCGCAACAGCAGCTCCGTCGATAATCACAAGATCAGTCCCCGCATCCGCGCAGGCTTTGAGTATTGCAGGCAAACGTATCGGCTGAATTGAAGCCACAGCCGGTGTATCGAGCTGGCGTACGTCTTTCCAGAAAGAGGCTGTCGCCTGTGGGTCCAAATCAATAATAGCAGCAACCTTACCCGCTTGCTCAGCCGCGACAGCGAGACAGGTTGCAAGCGTCGTTTTTCCGACACCGCCCTTCTGCGAAAGAACAGCAAGAACCTTCATGCTACACCCCTACACGTATAATCTTATACCTGTATACACCTTCTACGAGGGAAGAGAAGGCCTCACCTTATCCCTCTGCACAATGGCAGCAACAGTGTTCTTGCTGATTCCCAGATCCCGGGCGATCCACCGATAACTCCGCTTTTCAGCCACCAACGCCAGAACCTTCGGAGCCAGACGGTCAGACTTCGGCCGCTCTCCTTTCTGTCGGCCGAGAACCTTCCCGCGCGCCCTGGCGGCGGCCAGACCAGACTTCACCCGCTCGCTAATCAGATCCCGTTCGAACTCAGCAATCCCGGCCAGAACCGTCGCCAGCATTCGTCCATGTGGTGTTGCCAGGTCGAACGTCATTCCCGTTATGGCGATCAGAGAAACACGATAGCTCTCCAGCTCCTGAAGCGTGGAGATGAGATCAATGGTCGAACGTCCCCATCGGGACAGCTCCGTCACCAGGATGGCATCAATTTCACGGGCCTGGGCCAGTGCCATGACCTTTCGACGTTCGGCCCGATCCACCCGGACACCAGAGCCGGTCTCCATGAAAACGTCCAGCACTTCATATCCCGCGCGTTCAGCAAACCGCTTCAACTCGTCCTTCTGGCGCGCGCAGGACTGATCGGCCGTGGAAACCCGACAATAGATGACCGCGCGCTGTCCCATTTGAACCCTCCCGGAAAAACCACCATGCAGCCCTTGATACACCGTGGCTCCGGTCTGTCCCAATCTGACTATAGTCTATTTAACCCAAAAGCTCGTTGGATAAACTGAGCCACCTCTCTTCACTGCCTATCAAGTCGTCGATAATATTTCCGATGCTGATTGGCAGGATCCGTCCAACAGAAACAATCGGCAAGGGCATCCACACTTTGCAGAATGCCTAGCAACGCATAGGCGTTAAACGGATTGCCTGCACCTGTCTCATAGTGGCTGACATAGTTTGCCATAATGGAAGGCACGTGATGGTTCTGGAGATCGGTGATCTGTTGAATAGAGAGAACGCAGCGTCCTGCTGCCTGATAGAGCTCAACAGCCGCCGTAATCGCGTCCACATAGGTAGACAAGGTACGCTTATCGCCCCGTGTCGCGTAATCGGGCGGCACCGGAATTTCCAAACGGGTAATGATCTGGCTGAGCTTGTACTCAAGATACTGGCGTACAAATGGCTCGCCGATATCTATCTGTCCCGCGTTTAGATATTGCTCCGCCTGTAATTTCAAGCGATCCGCCTGTTGCGTGGCGATCATTAACCTCCCACGCGGCGGCATGCCTTGCAACTTTTGGTGTTTCCACTCCGTCGTACCGTTGAGCCGATCAAAATACTTTTCAAGGCTCGTATCATGACTAAGAATAATGAATTGAAGCCCGTCAGGTAGACCATTCGCTGCGCCAAAGCGCAATTTTGTCCGGATCGTATCCATTAGGCTGAACTGATGTCCGGCATCGAAACTTGATGTCACATCGTCCAGCACCATGAAGCGCGGCACGCCTTTATGCCGAATAGCCGCCGCCATAAAGATAGAGGCAGCGACAGCATTGCGATAACTCTCCGACAGGAGCGCCCGCGCACTTTGATTTGGAAGGCCGAAAAAATCGGCGAGCTTTAAGTCAACCTGTTCAGTATTCTGAGCCCGATTCAACGTCGGCCGCACATCCGGACCGCCGCGCACAAGATATCCAAAAAGCTCCTGACAACTATCCTGAATATCTGTTATACGCGCATTGGCGAGCGTGCTTTCTGCCGTTGCAAACTGACCGGCCACGTTCGTGATGAAGATTTTCCAGCGCTTGAGCTTCGCGAGCTTGGCCTGTTTCGCCGCGAGCGTGGGCAGGGCCCGCTCGTATTCATTCATTGCGTCGCGGAATTGCTTGGCTTGCCCGAGGGTACGCGTGACGGCAACCAACGACGGTGGCAAGCTGGCTTGCAACTCCGTGATCTCGGCGTTGACTGCCGCAATCACATCAACTCGCTTCGCTTCGAGCACACCAAGCGCCTCTTTTGCGCGTTCCAAGTCGGCCGTCGAAACCGACGACTGGAATGCTGCCAAAGTTAGGACTGGCGCGATGCGATCAACATCCGCAACGCCAAGACGCGCCTGCTCTTCAAGCTGCCGAAGCTTACCAACGCATCCAGCACTCTGCACCTGTCGTTTTAGCTCCACATCGAGCTGTTCGGCCTCATCGTAAAGCGCAATCTTCGCTTCCAGCTGATCTTGAAGCGGCCCTTCGCCAGCCTTTTCGCAGACGGGGCAGACCTTCGGATCGTGCCAGTCCTCACTATTCACAACTGCAAGCGCATCTTTTAGCAAAGCATGAAGGCTGGCCGCACCAACTTTGCGCATGGCATTGTCGCGCGCCCGCGCCGCCGTTATCAGCGCGTCAATTTCGGAAAATTCCGCCGCAGAGACCTGCAACCCTCTGAGCGTCGTAACAGCAGTGTTGAGACCGTCGAGAGTTTTCCGCGCCGCACCGCCTTCTTCCTGATCGACAATCTTTTCGGCGGCGTCAAAATCGACGTCCATCACCGATGAGTTGGCAAGCAACGGCATGAAAAGCGCAATACCCGCCAGTCCGGCCGTCACCTGCGTTTTCAGCACAGCAGAATCCGTTATCCGGCCGTCCGCCATACCCGTTACTTCCTGATGCGCGGAGAGAACGCGCTGTTCAATTCCCCTTAAGGAGCGGTTTTCTGCCGTAACTTCAGTATCGAGCGCGGAGAGCCCAAGATCCCCATTGATATTGCGAGTGTTCTTGGCCCCGTCGAGGGCCTGCCGTAGCTGAGAATACCGGCTCATACCGATCAACGAAGAGAAAGAGCGCCCGCGCTCCAGTGCTGAGCAATCCACAAGGGAGGCAAAGCGCGGATAATCGACCAGAACGAAATCTTCACAAAGATCCGTGAGGAATCTATCAGGATCGGCATAGCCGGAAGGAGAGGTGACAACCCGTTCACCTGCCGCAGTCCTGGTGACGGTGATCGACACATCGGGCGTGCCGTCATCGCTTTTGAAAACAAGAGCTACTATTGCCTGTTGCCCAGGATGGAACTTGTTGACGATGTAGCTGGCACCCTGTTCGGCATCCTGCATTCCTTCCAAACGAGGCACCGTGCCATGCAAGGCGAAGTGCAGCGCTTCGAAGATCGAACTTTTGCCTACCCCATTAGGCGCATGGATAGAATTAACGGCATCGTGTCTGAATTTCAGAACGAGAGGATCGCCGTCATTATTGATGCCGCGAAACCCCTCAATAGCGGCGGAGACGAGAAAATACCGGCTCATACCGCAGGCTCTTCCGACAGACTGTCGAGCGCGGCAAGGACTGCCTGATTAAATTCCTGTACGGCCTGACGGGTACGTGTAGCATCACCGTCTCGTGCCAGCAGCGCCAGATTGTCGAAAAGAATGCTGGCGCAATCGGCATCAATACGCTCTGCTTCCTCTTGGAAACGGGCAAGATTATCTGAGAAAGATAATGTAGGATCGAATTCCATAATTCCTCATCTAATAATTATCTCCAATCAATCTATAAAATGGTTTGATTGATTACCTTAAGTGAATCTCATTTTTTGAAATAAAAACCTACATTTTTGCGTCATCTTTCCTGAAAAGAAACACCATTTAAGATAAAAGAGAAATTATTCGCCAAATAGATATATATCTCAATGAAATCCTCCAAAATAAAGTGTTAAGATATCTATAAATAAGTTTAAAAATTACCAATACAATCCACTACAGAAAATTGAGTGATACTGTTTCCGGTTTGTAATTATATTTACATATAGTTCCATCAGATATTCTACTTACAATTTGTGAAATAATTTCTAATGGAACCAAAAACCATTCTTTCGGCTGCACTGGATGCCCGAACCGATCTTCAATCGTCAGATCAATCTGCGCTGGAGCCAGAACTCTATGAAAGATCTTCTCCAGTTTCGTGCGATTGATGTTGAAGAGCTTGTAGGTCGCTACGATTTCCACATCAGCCAAAAGATAGGTTGCATCATGCTTGGCGTTGGCAATCCGCTTTTTCACATCGCCTCCCGTCACCCCGATCTTGTGGATCAGGTTGCGATGCTGCGCGATATACGGATTATCTGACAGACTTCTCAGCACATAGATGGTGCCACTCTCCAGATCATCCGGCTCAACGGTTGTCCCGAACAAAGGCCCGACAGTAGGATCTGTAATCCGACGGCCAGCCTCATCCTTATAGAGAGCCCGCTGGAGCGACCTCAGCAGGACATCGCTTTCAGTCCCGTTGTCGTAGATGACCCGCAGACGGCTGTCTCTGCGACCGTATTCTGTCTCGAACTCTTCCCCGACATGTGCGACATAAACCATCTGCCCTTTCAGGATAAAGAATTCTCCCTGCCGAATACCGGCTTCCTGCCCAAAGGGACGAGTTTCCCGCACGCCGGATTTCAGATCCTCCTTCACCTGCACAAACAAAGGCCGGAAGGTTTCAAAATCCTTGCAGGGTTCCCGGCTGGCAATTTCTTCCGCTGCCCGCACTTCTGCGCGTGATTTCACATGCTTCAGGACAGTGATGGAGTCAGCCGCTGGCTCGGCCTCAATGCCCAGTTCAGCCAGAAGCGCATCATCGTCCAGCGTATCGGGATCAGGACTCTCATCGTCTTTCCCGGAAACACTCAGAAGCCCATGCGGATCACGCTGTGCCAGCAATGACCGGCATTTTTCCAAAGCCCGGATCCGATCCAGACGTACGGCATAAAGACGTTCAAAGATATCCCTGTCCTCTCCATGCGCAGGCGCATGCCCGTGTTCCTCATAGAAACGGCAAATATCCTCAAATCCGGCAATAATCCGCTCTTCCTCAGCGGTCAGTGCAGCCTTCTTTTTGGTCTCAAGCGAGACACCAAGTTCAGCCAAAAGCTCTTCATCGCTCAGGTCAGCCATTCGCCCGTTCCTCTGCCGTCTTACGCGCCAGAACTGCCACCCCTTCAGCCATCTTACGTTCCCACGCATCGGGAGATGTCAGCTCCGGAAGGCGTCCCCTTTCCTTTTTGAACAGAAGGGCACGCTTTGCCAGATCCCTTGCCTCTTCAATCGTCAGAGCAATATGACGACCGGCAATGACCTCCTGAACCTGTTTGAGGGTCTCTGCATTCATGCTCCTGGCCAGGATCTTATAAGCTTCCTCAAACGGGTTGATCGCATCAATCAGGTCGATATCCAGATCCCGGACATTCATGGCAATCTTCCGCATCCCCTCAATCAGGGCTGTATTGCCACCAATCTTCTCCTCTCCCCCGGCTGCCTGCGTGACCTCTTCAGCTGCCTTCTGCCCCTTCTGGGTCAGATTGAATGCCGCCACGGCGTGCTGGCGCACAGCTTCCTGATCTTCATCCGAAAGCTCAGGATACCGATCGCGAATGATTTTCCCCAGCCTGACCTGTGTCAGCTCCTGAGGGGCCGTCTCCTCGTCAAACAGACCATGCTCCAGGGAGGGCTTGTCCTGCACGAAGGAGGCCACAACTTCGTTCAGGTCTTCCCGGCAGATCCGCTGCGCTTCCGGGCTTTTGGGAGAAACCAGCCCTTTGATCTCCATATGGAACTGACCGGTCTGCTCATTAAACCCGACATTCGTGCCGTTTGGCTTGTAGCCTTCTTCCCCATAGTCATAGCCATCCAGAGGCGCACTTTCTGCGGTCTTTGGCGTAAACTCGAACCGTGGGGTCAGCACCTGTTCCATCAGCAGGCTGGCGGCAATGGCCTTGAGCATGTCATTGACCGCATCCGTCACTTTTTCCTGGGACGCATCCGGCTCGGCAATCAGGTTGATGAATTCGGCCCGCGTCTTTCCTGGCGCATCGCGGGTGGCGCGGCCAATAATCTGAATGATCTCAGTCAGGCTGGAGCGGTATCCGACCGTCAGCGCCTGCTCACACCAGATCCAGTCAAACCCTTCCTTGGCCATCCCCAGTGCAATGATGATGTCCACATGATCGCGGTTGTTCTTCTGCGCCGGATCCTTCAGGGCAGCGACAACCTTGTTGCGCCGCACAGGCTCATCTTCCACCAGATCGGCAATACGCAGCACCCGTCCATCGGTACGACGCACCAGATGAAAGCCCGTTTCCTCGTCCTCTCCTTCCCAGTCTCCCAGGACGGACAGGATATGCTCGACTTCCTTGTGCTTCTGGGTCGTGCTTTCGCGTGAATTGACATTGGGAATATGCACGATCGTTTTGCGCTTACCGTCCAGCACCCGGTCAATCGCATCCAGATAGGAGCCTGTATAGAAATAATATCCCAGATCCAGCTCTTTCAGATACTGATACCCGTTCAGCTGCTGATAGTAGGTGTAGGTGACTGTCTCGAATTTCCCCTCATCTTCCGGGGACAGCACAGCAACGGCATCCCCACGGAAATAGGAGCCGGTCATGGCGATGATGTGCGTTTCCCCACGGGCAATCAGCTGGTTGAGATAATATCCCAGCCTGTTTTTCGGGTCTGCGCTGACATGGTGGAATTCATCCACCGCCACCAGACACCCATCGAAGGCCGCGATACCCAGTTCTTCTGCTGCGAACCGGAACGTCGCGTGGGTGCAAACCAAAGTCTGATCTTCACTCTTCAGAAACTCACCAACAGCTTTGACCTTGGAGCGCGCGACCTGTCCTTCATCGGACCCTGGTGCGTTGCACAGATTCCATTTCGGCTGGACGATCCAGTCGGCCCAGAAACCAAACTTGGTCAGCGGTTCGCTCATGAAGCTGCCCCCGATCGAGCGTTCTGGCACAACGATCAGGGCTTTTTTCACGCCCTGATGTGCCAGCTTGTCGAGGGCAACAAACATCAGGGCACGGGATTTACCAGAAGCGGGCGGTGACTTGATGAGAAGATACTGCTCGCCCCGTTTCTCATAGACCGCTTCCTGCATGGGCCGCATGCCCAGCTCATTGGTCCTGGCAGACTGACCTGTCTGGCCGGTACGCAGCGAAACAGCGGGAATAACCGGATTGATCGTCATGGCTCAGGCAGCGTCCTTCTTCTTTTTCGTCTTGCCGCCCTTCTTGGCGATCATCTTGCTGTAGAGGTCGAACAGCTTTTCCAGCCGCTCCGTATCATTACGGAAACACCGACCGATATAGATCCGCTCCAGTACCTCGTCATTGCGCTCATGAGCCGCCCGCAGATTGTCTGGCATCTTGTCCGGATCATACAGATCGGCAATCGTAGCCGGGAAATGTGCCTCACGCGCCAGAAGAATATCCTCGGCACAACGGGTCAGATCGGCACGGTTCTTTTCCGTCAAAGTTGGAACAGGAAAGGTGTTCCAGCCCATCGTATTGGAATATGAAAAACGCATTTCCAATCGAACACAAACTGTTCCAATCCAAACCCAATGAAGGCGAGAGGCAATCAGCGCCATATTCCAGAGAGGAACATCGTACAAAGCATATATTTTATTAGTGACCACATCTTCTTGTGGAAGAAGCCCTACTGGGAGAAAATCTCTTCCTTCAGAGCTTATTCCCGGAACAGCAATAGTATATCTTTGTGCTGCATTATGCTCGCGAAATTGGTAGGACTTCTCTGCCATCCCGCGTGCACCAGAATCTCGGCTGGCTAAACGCATTTTTTTAACAGCCTCTACACGTTGTGCGATTGCTGGGATGGTTAATGCTTCATGCGCGTCCTTATCGTCGATCCAGAGGCAATATCTTTGAATACCTCTGATAAATTCCGCAGATCCAACAATACGCCGAATGAATTTGGACTTTTGACTATCGTCCAGTTTCAAGTCCGCAAGTTCACCTTCATCTAAAAGAAGGTTGCCACCATCTACGGGTTTATTTCCAAAATTCATCTCCCCCAATTCAGCACTGAGAGGTTTTCCCTGTTTCTCAACGACAACATTTTTCCCTGGCACCAAATAGGCATTAATATGCCCAGATTCTTGCCTGACCGTCTTCCCATCAGGTCCGTTTGAGAAGAGAATTTTGGGATGCTCAGAAACAGGGGCAATCCCAATGATAGCGACCGTCACACCCGCATTATGCGCTGCCAGATTGGCCCACTTGAACGACGTATGAGCAAAACTGATCTCATAGTTCAGTTCAAAAATCAGAGGCCAGAGAATGGGAACCTGCTGTCCCTGACAGATGGAATTCGTGCTCACAAATGCGCTGGAAGAACCCGTTTTCTGGCCATAATCCGCAGCCTTCATGAACCATCCAGCAACATAATCCAGAGACTTCCAGGATTTCGCACGCTTCCCGAAAATCTGCTCCAGATCCGCCTTCTGTTCAGCTGACTGCCAAGTGCTGCCCTTATACGGGGGATTGCCACAGATATAGGTTTCCGACCCCTTCTGAGGCGGGCAGACGTCAAACCAGCCCTTCTCCAGGGCATTCCCGCAGATGATATGCCCTGTATCCTTCAGGGGCAGCACATTCAGGCGGGCCTGTTTCTGGTCAATATGGATTTCGTCACTCTGGAACTCAGCGATCAGAAGAGACAGGCGCGCGATTTCCACCGCAAAATCACGGATCTCAATCCCATAGAAATTGGCCAGCGGAATGACGGATTTCCGTTCCGCCCGCTCGATCTTCAACCGGTCATCAATCTCGCTCTGAATGTCCCGCATGTCCTTATAGGCAATCACCAGGAAATTGCCCGATCCACAGGCCGGATCAAACACCCGAATGCCGGACAGACGCTCCTTGAGGGCATGCAACTTCTGGGTGTTGTGACCTGCCTTTTCCAGTTCCTCACGCAGGCCATCCAGAAACAGCGGATTGAGCACTTTGCGGATGTTGGGCACGCTAGTGTAGTGCATCCCCAGTGCACCGCGCTCCCCATCATCGGCTACGGCCTGGATCATGGACCCGAAGATATCCGGGTTAATCTGCGCCCAGTTCAGCTTACCGGCACGAAGAAGATGGGGGCGGGCCAATTTATTGAATGCCGGGCAGTCCGTTGCTCCAGAAAATAGGTTTCCATTTACATACGGGAAATCCCTGGCCCAAGATTTGACCCCGCCCTTTTCGCGATCGTCATTGCGCGTATCCAGATCCATCGTCCGGAACAGCTCGGCCATGACCTCATGCGTCTGATCCGTGGCCCCTTCCGTCATGGTCTGGATGGTTCTGGTGAACAGCTTGTTCAGGAAGATCCCGGTATCCTCGGCAAAAAAGCAGAAGATGAGACGCGCCATGAAATGGTTCATGTCGTGGCGGCGTTCTTCCGTCGCCCAGTCGGGGTTTTCCTTCAGAAGTTCGACATAAAGACGGTTCAGGCGTGACGTAGCCTTAACGTCGATCGGGTTGTTCTTGATCTTCTGAACGGTCGTAATGCCCGCCAGGGGCAGGAAAAACCCGAACCGATCAGCCAGATGCGTGAACACATCTGTAATATAATCATCTTCCGTGCGGTCTTCTGCTTCAAACGTTACCCCATCCGTGGCCAGCAGAAACCGCGCCTTGGCCGACTGGGTCTTGGGACTTTCCCGGAGCAGATTCAGGGTCTGGGCAACCTGGCCTTCCGGACAGACGGCCAGATGGATGTTGTTGCGCTGGAGCACCGCTCCAGAAACGTCCGAGCGGTTATCCTTGCGAAGCCGCTTGATCGTAACATCGCGGTTTCCGAACGCTTGCAGGAATTCGAATGGGAATTCCCCCGGATTAAAAGGTGCCTCGGCAATCCGGGAGACAGCCTCTTCAATCTCAACGGGGTTCATGCGTCAAATTCCATACGTTTAAAAAACAGATCATACACCTCATGCACCACCGGACACCTCCAGGAAGAGGCGAACCAGAGGTGCGTTGATATAATAATTGCTCCGTCCTGAGCGGTGCTTGGACAGCAGACCTTTCTCCGACAGCTGATCGAGATATTTCCCTGCCGTCTGACGCGCGATACTCAGGTCCGACTGGACATACTCGATTTTCGTGTAAGGGTGCCGGAACAGGTTGTTCAGCAGCTCCTGGCTGTAAATCTTGGGCAGTTCCGTGCGCATCCGCTGCTTCATGGTGGCCATCTGCGCCCGCATGCCTTCAATCAGCTCCAGGGTGATCTTGGATGTCTCAGCTACGGCACGCAGCATGTAGAGGATCCACGCTTCCCATGCGCCTTCATCCCGTACCTTCTGCAACAGATGATAATACTCATCTTTGTGGCGAGTGATGTAGCGCGACAGGTAGAGGATCGGGATATCCAGAAGACCGGTCCGGGTCAGATACAACACGTTCAGGATCCGGCCGACGCGGCCATTCCCATCCGGGAACGGATGGATGCTCTCAAACTGATGGTGGATCAGGGCCATCTTGATGAGCGGATCCAGATCACAGAGCCCGTCATCATTCACGAACCGCTCCAGATCCGACATATGCCCGATAATCTCCCGCCCGTCCTGCGGCGGCACAAAGACCACTTCCCCCGTGCGCTCGTTCTTCAGGGCCGTTCCCGGGGTATTTCGAAACCCATCCTCCCGCTTCTTGAGCCTCTGGAAAATCGCGATCAGCCCCTTGTTCAGGATCAACCCGTCGGTTTCTTTCAGCTGCTGAAAACCAAGATGAAGGGCATCGCGATACAGGGCGACTTCCTTGGCCGCCACTGAATCCGGTCCATCGGGAAACAGATCGGCCTGAAAAAGCTCATCCTGGGTGGTGACGATATTCTCGATTTCCGAAGACGCCTTGGCTTCCTGCAAGGCCAGCGTATCAATCAGGATCCCCTGATTGGGAATGGTGGCCGCCCGCCCCTTCAGCTCTGCCAGAGCCTTATTAGCCTCGACCAGCGCCTTGAGAACCGGAACCGTTTCTATCTCCGTCTGAGGCGGCAAGGGCCGAATAGGGTAGGTTGGCGTTAACATGACATCCTGATGTGGTAGCGATATGCGGTTTTTCTAACACGTCAGAATGATCCGTCAAAGAAATCCGGTTTCTTTGACATGTCATATTTTGCTGTCGGCTTTTATCCCCTGAAAACTATTCCTGCTCTGCCGGAACAGTGATGACACAGGATTTCTGAGTTTTTTCCTGACCCGATACCGCTTTCTGGCAAGCTGTAATCCTGTCTCTGTTGGCCTCAACCAACTGACTGTCCTCACGTACACGTTGCCAGCCTTCAGGATTGCTGACTGCCATCATCATGGCCCCAGAGTTCCAGCGATCTTTCTCCCCGACAATAAAGGAGGCCACCCGCGTCCCGATAGAAGAAGGCAGGAGATACGCCAGCACAGGCGATAACCCGATCCCTACAACAAGACAGGCAAGACCCACCCCTAACAGCCACCAGTTCTGACGATCCTGCTGACGGGACTGACCAATGATATTGGCAAGAACCCGACGTTCCCCCTGAACCTCACCGATCGCTTTCTGAAACGCTGCCTGCATCTCCTGACTGGCAGAAATCCCGGCCTGACGAATCCCTTGCCCATACGCCTGGGGCGTCATCTTCAGCGTCGGATTGGCCTCAATCGCCTCCATTCGTGCACCGACTGCATTCATAGCCTTCACGACACGGGCCAAATCCTCTGTGTAATCCGGAGGCCGATTGTCCCGCCATGCCTGCGGCAACGCTTCCACGCTGCGCCGGAGTACCGTCATTTCAGCGCACAGATCCTCGAACGCGCGCACTGCCGGATCTGTCTCGGACATCAGATATTCTCCCACGGATTGAGAACCCGCACACCAGCCTCACGACCGATGGACGCCAGAAACGATCCCAGCCGAACGGCCACTTCTTTTTTCTGCATGTCCTCTCCAGTCACCACGCCGAAATCAGACAACCCGTTCCAGCCCCAGATGTGTCACGAACGGATCAAAGTCCCGGTCACTGTAAAGAAGCCGATATCCGCTTACGATGCACCGTGTGGCAATCAGGGTATCAATGGTTTTCCGGATGGTGATGCCTCTGGCGCGCAGGTCACGGAAATATCGTGCCGCCTCGATCATGACATCACGCCCCCCGATCTCGACCAGATCCAGAGCGCCAAGCAGTCTCCGCGCCTTGTTGAAATCCCGTTCGCTCGCAAACCCCTGAAGAACTTCCGTCATCATCAGATCCCCAATGGCGACCAGTTCCTCTCCCAGCAACCGGTCCAGAGCATCAACCTGTGGCGTCACCGTACCCCTGAAAAAATCGATCCAGACCGATGAATCGACCAGAATCATGCGTCGGAACGCATGGCGTCGAGATCACCCCGCCACTCCAGCCTGCCCTTCATGGAACGCAGTTGCCGCTGCTGATTCAACTTGATCAGCGTCCGTAATCCGAGTTCGACGGCTTCTTTCTTGGTTTTGACGCCAGACGCCTTCAGCGCATCTGTCATGAGGGTATCGTCAATAATGATGTTGGTTCGCATAATGTGTATCTCCAGTGAAAATTATACACATCAACATCTCCTCTCTCAAGCAGATTACATCCCCATATCCATACCGCGCGACCTGGAGCGCAACAGGGACTGCTCCCGCTGATGGGGATGCAGCCCGTGATCGAGCGTCGATCCCTTCCTAATACCCAGTTCGCGGCTTTTCTCCCGCAGAATGGACTCAAGCTGCGCATCCCGCTTCAGCTCCTTCAGCGCCACACCCTGCTGCTCCCGGCTCAGCCCGTCCCAGGCCTTCACAAACCGCGCTGCACGCAGATCCGGACTCTTCCGCACCCTGTCCTCATACTCCAGCCCCTCGACCAATTTGCGCGCCCGTGCCGGACCTTCCAGACCATATAGCGCCTGCCGGATCTCCGGCTGATGCTTCAGCGCCGCCCGCAGATCCGCCTCACCGCCACGCCGGACCCGCTCCAGATCCCGCCCGGCTTCAAACAGCGCTTTCTTCTGGTGTTCCAGCACCGGCAGCTCCTGGCGCACCATGCGCTCGGCATCCACCCAGGCCCGCGCATACCGCTCCACCGCCTGCTGAAGCGGATCACCACCCGGTACAAACCCGTCCAGCCCGGCCGGCACCTGCTCACGCTGCACACGGGGCAGCCTCAAACCCGCAAAGGGAGAGACAGGAGCCTCACGCTCAACCCCACTTTCTCCCTTCCCGGCCTCAGCCTCCATCCCGGCCGACACGTCTTTTTCCGCCGCACGACGCCCCGGCCGCACGGACAGGTCCCGCCCATCGAACATCCCGCGTTTCTGCTGTGCCGACGCAGGCTCTGGCATAGGCACACCTTCAGCCTGCCTGCCCTGCCGGGGGCCAGATGCAGCTTTCTCACGCTCCACCACGATCTCGCTCTCGGGAACATGCAGCCCGCGCCGCCGCGCGAACCCGGTATCCCGAGCCCGGACCTGCGGGTAATCCAGCGTGGTATCCTTCAGCCGCTCGCGCGACAGCCGCCGCACCAGCCCGTCCCGGTCGCCCACATCATCACGACCCCAATGGACAGACACGCTCTCCCGATGCCGCGACAGCGCCACATAGGCCCCGTGCCGGTCCATGCTCCCCGTCGCCAGCACATGCGCCCGATCCACCGTCACACCCTGCGATTTGTGGATGGTGGCCGCATAGCCATGATCCAGCGCGTCATACTCCGAGACCAACACGGACACGACCCGGCCACGCCCGGCTCCCTCTTTCCCATCAAGCTGCACCGACAGCGCCAGATCCCCAGCCTCAACCGACCCCACGATACCCCGCACCGTACCCAGCGTGCCGTTCTTCACCCCCAGCGCCCGGTCATTGCGCAGGAAGTAGACCCGCTCCCCAGCCGCGAACACCCGCTCGCCCTGGGCGGTCGGCACCAGCACATCGTCACCCAGCTCACCCGCGTCCCTGCGGATCTCGCGCGCCGCCTCGTTCAGCGCCCGCACATCGGCACGCCGATGCGCCAGCATGATCTGGCTGTCCTCTGGCGCAGCCTGATGGGCTTCCTCCCACCCCGCGACCACACCGGCCCGGGCCGCGTCCAGCGTGTCATGCCCACGCACCAGGCCA
The DNA here is from genome assembly GCF_029759835.1 of Acetobacter sp. AN02. Lineage (GTDB taxonomy): Bacteria > Pseudomonadota > Alphaproteobacteria > Acetobacterales > Acetobacteraceae > Acetobacter. Next base: position 507 of record NZ_JAJJND010000041.1, on the reverse strand, counting down.
GCCGCCTCATAGCGACCCAGCGCCTCCCCCGTCCGCCCCGTCGCCAGCTCCTTCGTGGCCGCCTGCTGCCAGCCTTCACGCTGCCGGCGCACGGCGGTGATTTCCACCGACCCGACCCGCTCGCCCACCGCCCGGAACGCACCACCGGCCTCAATCGCCTGCAACTGCTCGGGATCACCCACCAGCACCACCTTGGCCCCGGCTTCGCGGGCGACAGACAGAACCCGCTCCATCTGCCGTGACCCCACCATGCCGGCCTCGTCCACCACCAGCACGTCCCCGCGCTCCAGCAGGTCGAACCCACGCTCCCACGCCCGCTCCAGGGACGCCAGCGTCCGGCTCTCAATCCCAGACCCCGCTTCCAGCCCTTCCGCCGCGATCCCCGACAGCGCCGCCCCGCGCACCCGGTACCCGGCCTCTTCCCATGCCGCACGGGCCACACCCAGCATGGTGCTCTTCCCCGTCCCGGCATACCCGACCACCACGGACAGGTCGCGGGACTTCGTG
>NZ_JAJJND010000040.1 GCF_029759835.1 Acetobacter sp. AN02 | reverse complement strand
CGAACAACCTTGGCGCATCATGTCAATCGGACTGCGCAATTGGGCGCATAGGTTCTAGCAATCAATGGTTGGTATTACCCTGCGGGCGGCTGAGGAGGCCACCTGGCAGCCTGTGGCGACGGTTCCGCGTGACGGCAGTCCGGTGATGCTGTTTGTCCGCGGGGCGGACAGGAAAGAGTATATCTGGCTCGACCGGTGGAATTCGTATCTGTCGCGCTGGGAGGCGGCCGGGGCTTCGCGCCCGACGCACTGGCGTCCCGTGCCGGGGCCGCCGCCGCCCTCCCCTGCCTGAACTGACGGGTCTTTCTGAAATGCAGAACGGGCGCATCCCCTGAGGGAATGCGCCCGTTTCTGTACGGCAGATTTCCGGAGGACGGATCCTCCGGAAACCTGCGGTGTGACTTCAGAAGTCCATGCCGCCCATGCCGCCCATGTCCGGACCGGCTGCCGGAGCTTTTTTCTCCGGCTTCTCGGCGATCATGGCTTCCGTGGTGATCAGCAGGCCGGCAACAGAAGCCGCATCCTGCAGAGCCGTGCGGACGACCTTCGTCGGGTCGATGATGCCGGCGGCGACGAGGTCTTTATACTCGCCGACCTGGGCATCGAAGCCCCATGCGTAGTCGTCTTTCTCGAGCACCTTGCCTGCGATCACGGCGCCGTCTTCACCGGCATTGTGTGCGATCTGACGCAGCGGGGACTGAAGCGCCTTGCGGATGATCTCTCCGCCGACCTTCTGGTCCTCGTTGTGGTAGTGCAGGTGGCTCAGGGCTGCCGAGGCGCGAGCCAGGGCCGTGCCGCCGCCCGGAACGATGCCTTCCTCAACCGCGGCGCGGGTTGCGTGCAGCGCGTCGTCCACGCGGTCCTTACGCTCCTTCACCTCGATCTCGGAGGCTCCGCCGACGCGGATCACGGCGACACCGCCGGCCAGTTTCGCCAGACGCTCCTGGAGCTTCTCGCGATCGTAGTCGGAGGAGGTTTCCTCGATCTGTGCGCGGATCTGGCTGCAGCGGCCCTTGATGTCCTCTGCGTTGCCTGCACCCTCGACGATCGTGGTGTTCTCTTTGTCGATGTGGATCTTCTTGGCGTGACCCAGCATGTTCAGCGTTACGGTCTCGAGCTTGATGCCCAGATCCTCGCTGATGACCTGGCCGCCCGTGAGGATTGCGATGTCCTCGAGCATGGCCTTGCGGCGGTCACCGAAGCCCGGAGCCTTGACGGCGGCGATTTTCAGACCGCCACGCAGCTTGTTGACGACCAGAGTTGCCAGAGCCTCTCCGTCCACGTCTTCCGCGATGATGACCAGCGGACGGCCGGACTGCACGACGGCCTCGAGCAGCGGGAGCATCGGCTGCAGGGAGGACAGCTTCTTCTCGTGGATGAGGATGTACGGGTTGTCGAGATCGGCCGTCATCTTCTCCGAATTCGTGACGAAATACGGGGAGATGTAGCCGCGGTCGAACTGCATGCCCTCGACGACGTCGAGCTCGGTGTGCAGGCCTTTTGCTTCCTCGACGGTGATCACGCCTTCGGAGCCGACCTTCTGCATGGCCTGGGAGATCATGTCACCGATCTCTTTCTCGCCATTGGCGGAGATCGTGCCTACCTGGGCCGTCTCGGCCGGGGTCGTGATCTTTTTCGTGTTCTTCTTCAGTTCCTCGACGACGGCGATGACGGCCTTGTCGATACCGCGCTTGAGGTCCATCGGGTTCATGCCCGCTGCGACGGCTTTCGCACCTTCGCGGACGATGGACTGGGCCAGGACCGTGGAGGTCGTGGTGCCGTCGCCGGCGATGTCGTTAGTCTTGGAGGCGACCTCACGGATCATCTGGGCGCCCATGTTCTCGAACTTGTCTGACAGCTCGATTTCCTTGGCGACGGAGACACCGTCCTTCGTGATGCGCGGAGCGCCGAAGCTCTTCTCGATCACGACGTTACGGCCTTTCGGGCCGAGCGTCACCTTCACGGCGTCTGCAAGAATGTCCACGCCGCGCAGCATGCGCTGGCGGGCCTCACCACCGAACTTTACGTCCTTGGCAGCCATTGTATTTCTCCTAAAGAATAATTTTCCAGAGTGCGTTTAGATAGAAAACGGACGGATCAGCGAGGCATTCAGGCCGCGATCACGCCCATGATGTCGCTCTCTTTCATGATCAGCAGCTCTTCGCCGTCGATCTTCACTTCCGTGCCGGACCATTTGCCGAACAGGACGCGGTCGCCTGCCTTGACGTCGAGGGCCACGATCTGGCCCTGCTCGTTGCGGGCACCCGGGCCGACGGCCACGATCTCGCCTTCCATCGGCTTCTCTTTTGCGGTGTCGGGGATGATGATCCCGCCGGCCGTCTTCTCTTCACCGGTCAGGCGACGGACGACCACACGATCGTGCAGGGGACGGAACTTCGTCATGGTGGATTGCTCCGAATCTTCGGGCTGCGCCCTTGTCTTTAAGCGACGCAGCTGCTTGTCACGCGCTTAACGCCGCAGTGCGTTAGCACTCCCACCCCGGGAGTGCCATAACGCAGATAGGAATCCTGTTCCCCTGAGTCAAGCGGTGGGTTCTGTTTTCACGTGCTGTTTTTTTCCGGATCGTTTTGCGGACCGTTTTCCGGGAGGCTGATTTCCGCGGGACTCATTGCCGTGGCGGGGGATATTTTTCCTTTTCCGTCTTTTTTCCGGGACGGTGGGAATGTCCGTGCCATAAAACTGTCATGAAAAGCGGTCCGCGCGGATGTTGCCGCGTCCGGGCGCCTTCAGTATTCATTTTCCGCGAAAGATCGACGGAGTGATCATGACTGACAGCCCGGCTTCCGCTGAGGTACAGCCCCCGGTACAGGAGACCCGGTCCGGTGAGGCGTCTTCGGGGAGGAGTTCCTCTGCCGGGGATACCGTGTTCCGGGCTGCGGTTCTGGTCTGCGGTGTCAGTGTTCTTCTGCTGCTGGGCGGCATTATTCTTGTCATGATGGCGGGGAGCGTGAAGGCGTTCTCCACGTTCGGTTTTGCCTTTCTTTCCAGTTCGGCGTGGAATCCGGTCACGCAGCATTACGGGGCTCTGGCGCCTGTGGTCGGGACGCTGCTCACGAGTCTGATCGGTCTTGTGATTGCCGTTCCGCTGGCGTTTGGCACGGCGTTCTGGCTCACGCAGCTTGCATCGTCCCGGATTGCCGGTGTGGTCGGGATGACGGTTCAGCTTCTGGCGGCGGTTCCCTCGATCATTTTCGGCATGTGGGGGTTTTCCCTGATCGTTCCTTTCATCGCGCGGTATGTTCAGCCTGCCCTACTTCATTCCGTGGGAGGTGTTCCGGTGATCGGTGCTCTGGTGAAGGGTGGTTTTTACGGCACCGGCATCATGACGGGGGGGATCATTCTGGCGATCATGGTCACGCCGTTCGTGACGGCGGTGATGCGTGACGTGTTCATCTCCGCGCCGCCTGTTCTCAAGGAGAGTGCGTTTGGTCTGGGGGCGACGCGGTGGGAGGTGATGCGGCATGTCATTCTGCCTTGGTCGCGTCAGGCCGTGATCGGCAGTGTGGTTCTTGGCATGGGGCGTGCGATGGGGGAGACGATGGCGGTGACGTTCGTGATCGGCAATGCCAGCCGTCTGAGCTGGTCCCTGTTTGCGCCGGGCAATACGATTGCCTCTCTGATTGCCCTTGAGTTTCCGGAGAGTCCGGCGGGCAGTCTGAAACTTTCCGCTCTTATGGCTCTCGGGACCATTCTGATGGTGCTTTCCTTTCTTGCCCTGTGTGCATCTCGGTTTCTGACCGGTGCCCGTCCCGTGGCGCGTCGCAAGTGAGCGGCGCGGGATCTTCTCCGGGCGGCGGGGTACGGCCTGACGTGGCCCGGCCTGAGGGGGTGCGTGACAGGTGGAAGACGCCTGGCGGGCTGGCGTTCCGGCGGCAGTTTACCGACCGTCTGGCGTCCGGGTTCAGCTATGCCGCGACGACGGTGTCGGTTCTGGCTCTGGCGTCCATTGTGTGGACCCTGCTTTCACGCGGGCTGCCGGGTCTGACACTGCTGACGTTTACGCATATGACGGCGTCTCCGGGCCAGGAGGGCGGTCTGGCCAATGCGATTGCGGGCAGTCTGTTCCAGACGGCGGCGGCGATTGCACTGGGGGCGCCGCTGGGTCTGATGTGCGGGATCTATCTTGCTGATTACGGGCAGGGGAAGCTGGCTTCGACCGTGCGGTTCGTGTCTGACATGCTGCTGTCCGCGCCGTCGATTCTGATCGGTCTGTTCGTTTATCAGACCATTGTTGCGCCGATCGGGCATTTTTCGGGATTTGCCGGGGCGATTGCGCTGGCTATTCTGGCGCTGCCGATTGTGGTCCGCACGACTGAGGACATGCTGCGTCTTGTTCCGGTTTCGATGCGCGAGGCGGGAATTGCGCTCGGGGCCTCAAAATGGCGGGTGATTCTGTTCATCTGTCTGCGGGCGGCGAAGACGGGTGTGATGACCGGGATTCTGCTTGCGGTGGCGCGTGTGGCCGGTGAGACGGCGCCTCTGCTGTTCACGTCTTTAGGTAATTCCGGCTGGAGCTTCAGCCCGGCCGAGCCGATGGCCAGTCTTCCGGTGACGATTTACCAGTATGCGGGATCGGCGTTTACGGACTGGGCGCAGATGGCCTGGACCGGTGCCCTGCTGATTACTCTTGGCGTGCTTGCCATCAATATTCTTGTCCGGACCGGTTTCGGACGTAACGGGACCTGATCATGACTGCGAGCCCTGCACTGAGCGGCCTTCCGGGCGGCCTTTCCCTGCCCCAGAACGAGACGCACCGTCCGATGATCTCGGTTCGGAATCTTGATTTCTATTATGGTGAGCACAAGGCGCTGCGGAATATTTCCCTGAATTTTCCCGAGCGCTGCGTGACGGGCATGATCGGTCCGTCGGGCTGTGGCAAGTCCACGCTTCTGCGTGTTCTGAACCGGATGTATGATCTTTATCCCGGGCAGCGTGCGACGGGAGAGGTTCTGTTTGACGACCGCAATGTCATCAGTCCGGACATTGATCTGAACCGGCTGCGTGCGCGGATCGGCATGGTGTTTCAGAAGCCGACGCCGTTTCCGATGTCGATTTATGACAACATCGCGTTTGGTGTGAAGCTGCATGAGACGCTGTCGCGCTCTGAGATGAATGACCGGGTTGAGGATGTTCTGCGGCGTGTGGCGCTGTGGAACGAGGTGAAGGACCGGCTGCATGCGTCCGCGACGGCGATGTCGGGCGGGCAGCAGCAGCGTCTGTGCATTGCCCGCACGATCGCGACGAAGCCGGAGGTGATTCTTCTGGATGAGCCGACGAGTGCTCTGGACCCGGTCTCTACGGCGCGGATTGAGGAGCTTCTTGATGAGCTCAAGAAGGAATTCACGATTGCCATCGTGACGCACAACATGCAGCAGGCTGCGCGCTGTGCGGATCAGGTGGCGTTTTTCTATCTTGGCGAGCTGGTTGAGGTGGACAGTACGGATGTGATCTTCACGGCGCCGCGTGAGGCCCGTACACAGGATTACATTACGGGTCGCTTCGGCTGATACCGGTCGGGGACGGAGGAGCTTTCGGATGACGGAAACATCGCACACCGTGAAGAGTTATGAGCAGGAGCTTGAGCTTCTGCGCAACATCATGGCGCGCATGGGCGGTCTGGTTGAGCGTCAGACCTCTCTGGCGGTTGCGGCCGTGATTGACCGCAACGAGGAGGCGGCGATCGAGGCGCCGGATCTTGATCCGCAGGTGGATGAGCTGGAGCGCGAGGCCGAGACGCTGGCGATCCGGATTCTGGCGCTGCGGTCTCCGATGGCGGTGGATCTGCGTGAGATCGTGTCGGCTCTGAAGATTACGGGGGATCTTGAGCGGATCGGGGATTATGCCTCTTCCATCGCCCGGCGGTCCATGAAGCTGGATATTGCGGACAGCGGCATTTCCCTGACGGGTCTGCGGAGCATGGGGCGTCTGGTTCAGGACAATCTGCGGCGTGTGATCGATGCGCTGTCCCAGCGGGACCGGGATCGTGCCATTGAGGTCTGGCAGGCCGATACGGCGGTGGATGAGTTCTATACCTCCATGTTCCGCGAACTGATGACCTATATGATGGAGGATCCGCGTTCCATCACCTCTTGTATTCATCTTCTGTTTGTCGCGAAGAATCTCGAGCGGATCGGGGATCATGCGACCAATATTGCCGAGCGCATCTATTATGCCGCCACCGGGCAGATGCTGCCTGCGGTACGCCCGCGCGGCGGTCTGGCCGCGTCTGCGCCGTCGCGGCCGGCGGAATAGGCAGGTCCGGGGTTATGTCGTCTTCGGGAGATACGGTACAGGTTCTGCTTGTCGAGGATGATGCGGCACTGCAGGTTCTGATGCGTTATAATCTGGAGAAGCTGGGTTATACCGTGACGGTTGCGGGCAGCGGGGCTGAGGCGTTTGCGGCTCTGTCTGCGGGGCGTCCGGACGTGATGATTCTGGACTGGATGCTGCCTGGCACGCAGTCCGGTCCGGAGGTCTGCCGGAGGCTGCGCAGTGATCCGGAGCTGAAGGATATTCCGGTGATCATGCTGACGGCCCGTACGGATGAGACGGACAGCATCAGCGGGCTTGAGTCCGGGGCGGATGACTATCTGGTCAAGCCGGTCAGTTTTCCGGCTCTGGATGCGCGCATCCGTGCGCTGCGGCGGCGTCTGAGTGTCAGTTACGATCATCTGCGGTTTGACGACATCACGCTTGATACCACGCGCCATCATGTGGAGCGCGGGGGGCGGCGGATTCAGCTTGGTCCGACGGAGTATCGTCTGCTGGAGTTTCTTCTGCGGGCGCCGGGCCGTGTTTTTTCCCGCGAGCAGATTCTTCAGGCGATCTGGGGGCGCAACATTCATGTCGAGCTGCGGACGGTGGATGTGCATATCCGCAGGTTGCGCCGGGAGCTGAATGCGCCGGGGGAGAAGGACCCGATCCGGACGGTCCGTTCCGCGGGATATGCGCTTGAATATTCTGCTGACAGCGCGGACGGGTGAGTTTTTTCCCGCTCCTTGTTGCGGCCGGGATCGGGGGCGGGGTTTTATGTGGCTGGCTGGCCGGATGCCGTTCGGGGGTTGTCTCCGTGCCGGATGTGCCCCCTGCCCTGCCCCTGGCTGTTCCGTCTGATCCCTGTCCTTCGGATGTTCTCAAGCAGATACTGACCATTCTGCCGTTTCCGGCGCTTCTTCTGGATCATGGCTGTCGCCTGTTTTTTGCCGGTCCTGAGGCGCGGGCGGTTCTGCAGGATGCTCTGGGGGCGCTGATCCGGCATCCGGCTCTGTTCATCATGTTCCGGGCGGCGTCTGAAAACGGGACGACGGAGAGTTCGGACATTCCGCTTGATGTTCCGGTCCGGCGGCTTCTGCGCGTTACGCTGGTGCCGCTTCCGCAGGATCTGTCGGCCGCGGATGCGCCTCTGATGCTGATGCTGTTCGAGGATATTTCGGCGCAGGAGGCCATTGAGCGCAGCCGTGCGGATTTCGTGGCTTTTGCGAGCCATGAGCTGCGTACGCCTCTTTCGGCGCTGAGCGGGTTTATCGAGACGCTGCGTGGTCCTGCGGCGGATGATCCTGACGCGCAGCGGCAGTTTCTGGGGATCATGGCGCAGCAGGCGGGGCGGATGCAGAAGCTGGTTGACCGTCTTCTGACGCTGTCGCGGGCGGAGATGCTGGAGCGGCGGCGTCCGCAGGGCGTGATCCGCACGGAGGCGCTGGCGGAGATGCTGCGTGAGGAGACGGCGGATTTTCTGGCGGCGCGTGATGCGGTTCTTGAGCTGCGGGTTTCTGCCTTTTCGCTGCCGGGCGATCCGGATCAGATGCTGCAGGTTCTGATCAATCTGACGGAGAATGCAGCGAAATATGCCCGTGTTCCGGGGCGGGTCACGCATATTGTCCTGAGCTGTGCAGCGCATCGGGCGGGGGATCAGGATGGCGTGCTTCTGAGTGTGTCAGATAACGGGCCGGGGATTGAGGCGCGGCATCTGCCGCGTCTGACGGAGCGGTTCTATCGCGCCGGGCAGCCATCTGATGACGGGACCGGTCTGGGTCTGGCGATTGTCAGCCATAGTGTGGACCGTCATCTCGGGAAGCTTCTGATTGACAGCACGCCCGGCGAGGGAACGACTTTCAGCGTCTGGCTGCCGCTGCGGCCGGAGCGTCCCGTGCCCCGGGAGCGTGCGTCCCTGGTGTAGGGTCTTTACCTGCGGCGAAAAATATGGACAGAAAGCGTTTTTCCGGACGATTCGTTCTGGCGGATCGTCCTTATTCTGTCCGGAGTTCTGACCGGGATGAGATATCACCGGAGATCACCCCTGCGCGCTTCCGTCCTGTATCTCGCCGGGTTGCTGTGTCCGTTCCTGCCTGCTGTGGCGGGGGCGGCGGAGATTACCGGGGCGGGGTCCAGCTTTGCAGGTCCGGTCTATCAGGCCTGGGGGGATGGCGCGAAGGCGGCGGGTGTTTTTCTGAATTATCAGAGCATCGGTTCAAGTGCCGGGCAGAACCTCGTGGCGGCCCGGACCGTGGATTTCGGGGCGTCCGATGCGCCGATGAAGCCGGAGCGGCTGGCGGCCTCTCATCTTTTTCAGTTTCCGACGGTGACGGGCGGGATCGTGCCTGTCGTCAATCTTCCGGGGATCGGGAACAATACGCTCCGGCTGTCCGGGCCTGTTCTGGCGGCTCTGTTTGACGGACGGATCTCATCCTGGCGTGATCCGCGGGTTGCGGCGCTCAATCCCGGTCTTGAGCTGCCTGATCTTCCGGTTGCCTCGGTCCACAGGGCTGACGGGTCCGGGACGACGTTTGTGTTTACGTCCTATCTGTCGCGTGTGTCTCCTGAGTTTCGCGATGCTGTCGGGGCGGCGAGTTCCGTGGCCTGGTCTGCGGGGGCCGGGGCGCGGGGCAATGACGGGATCGGGGCCACGATCCGCACGACGGTCGGCAGTATCGGCTATGTTGAATATTCCTATGCGCTGAACAACGCGATTCCGATGGTGCTTCTGCAGAATCACGACGGGGCGTTCGTTGCGGCGGGGAGCGCGAGTTTTTCCGCTGCGGCGGCCCGTGCGGACTGGGCGCATGCTTCGCATTTTGCTGCCGATCTTCTCGACAGTTCCGGGCAGGATGTCTGGCCGGTTGTTTCCGCGACTTTCGTGCTGGTTCCGGACAATCCCGCGGATACGGAAAGAGCCGCGGCGGTTCGAAAATTCTTTGAATATGCCTTTGCGAACGGGGATAAAGCGGCTGTGAGGCTGAGCTATATCCCGCTTCCTGAGGGGCTGCGCCGGGATATTCTCGCAGCCTGGCCGGGAGGGCGCTGAGCCGGTTCATGACAGGGCAGGCCGGAGGGTTTCCGGGCGGATCTTTTTTACGAATCCGTCCGTCTTTTACCTCTTTTTCAGAAACGCGGCCTACGCTCCCCTGACAGAGAAATTTTCCGGCGTGTGAAAGCCATGTCTCAGATTATCTATCAGAATTCAGATATTTTCGTCAGCAGCGATATTGCGCGGATCGGCCGGACGACCTGGAACGTTGAGTCCATTACCAGCGTGTCTGTCGACCGGAGCCGGGATCTGGCGCCCTTTCTCATGCTTGGTGTTGCGGCGGCGGCTTTTGTGGCCTCGATCATGGCGATCGTGGCGTTTGCGCTTTCCACTGCGTCTTTCATTCTGATGGAAATTGATCTGGGGGCCACGTCTTTTTCGGATATTGCCGCTGATCTTGCCACGTCAGCCCTCATGATTCTTGCGGTTGCGGCCATTGCCGTTTTTTTCTGCCGTGTGGCTATGCGGATATGGAAAAAATGTGACCGGAACAGTTGTTTTTTTATTCTGAAGACGCAGTCCGGCGAGCGCTGCATTCAGGGGCCGTGGAGTGCGACGCGCGCCATGCGGCTCAAGCAGGCGATCGAGACCGCCCGGTCTGCCGCGAGAAAGCGGCGGGGAAGCAGCGGGACTGAAGCTTCAGCTGCCTCTGTAGGTTGAAAAGCCGAACGGGGAGACGAGCAGCGGGACGTGATAATGTCCGCCGCTGCCGGATATTCCGAACACCAGGGGCACCTTATCGAGGAACGGGGGATCTGACAGTTCCGTTCCCTGCTGCCGGAAATAGTCTGCGACCGCGAATTCGAGGCAGTAGCTTCCCGGTTCCAGAGCTCCGGTATTTTTCAGCTCCGGGCAGCGTCCGTCCGGATTGGTCTCTCCGCTGAACAGCAGCTTGCCCTCCTGTCTGAGCGTGACACTCATGCCGGCGGCCGGGCAGCCCGAGACGAGATTAAGGACATGTGTGGAGAGAGTGCTCATGATCCGTTCTCCAGTTTTTTTATGACATCCTTAAAGCGCAGATCTGCGATTTTATCGATTTCTGCAAGAGCTGCTGCCTGTTCCTCTGCCTCGGTATTGTTCAGTCTGCGGTCCATTTCCGACAGAATGTGCTGTTTGTCGCTCAGCCTGACGCAGATGATGAACGGGATACTGAATTTTGCGGCATAGGCGTCATTCAGTCTGCGGAATTCCGTGTATTCGTCACGGGTGAGACGATCGAGTCCTGCGGAGGCCTGTTCCGAGGATGAGGAGTCTGTGAGGGACGGGTCCGCGCCGAAGCGACGGGCAAGTTCGGGATGTTCGCGGATCAGGGCCATTTTCTGCAGGGCAGTTGCCTCTGCGATGACCGTGCGCATTGTCTCCCTGACGTGATCCGGAGAGCTGAAGGGGTGCGCTTTTTTCCAGGCGGCTTCCGCGATCCAGGGCGAGTGTTCGTATAATGCGCCGAACGTTACGATGAAGCCTGCGCGGTCCAGCGTGTTGATGCGGGTAAGGACGGTATCGGTCATGCCGGGTGTGTTTCCAGCCAGTGGCGGGCGATATCGAGCCGGGTGGCGACCCAGACGTTCTTATGTGCGGCGACGTGATCGAGGAAGCGTGCCAAGGCACGGGCGCGGCCGGGGCGGCCTGCGATGCGGCAGTGGATGCCGACGGACATCATTTTCGGCTGTGTCTCTCCTTCTTCATACAGCTGGTCGAAGGTGTCGCGCATGTAACGGTAGTACTGCTCCCCTTCCGTGAAGCCGTTGAGGGAGACAATTTTCATGTCGTTGACGTCGAGTGTGTAGGGGACGATGAGCTGTGGTCGGCCGTGGCTGCGATCGTAATATGGCAGGTCATCGGCGTAGGAATCCGCGTCGTAGATGAAACCGCCTTCTTCTGCCACGAGGCGGGCGGTGGCGGGGCTGGTGCGTCCCTGGTACCAGCCCAGCGGGCGGCTGCCGGTCGCTTTCGTATGCAGGGCGATGGCTTGAGCAATATGTGCGCGTTCCACGTCTTCGGGGATGTCCTGGTAGTCGATCCAGCGCAGGCCGTGTGAGGCGATTTCCCATCCGGCGGCGAGCATGGCCTCCGTGGCCTGCGGGTTGCGGGCCAGGGCCAGGGCAACGCCGAAGACCGTGACCGGCAGGCGGCGTGTGGTGAACAGCCGGTGCAGACGCCAGAATCCGGCGCGTGAGCCGTATTCGTAGAGGCTTTCCATGGCGATGGCCCGGGCGCCGGGGACGGAGCGGGCGCCGACCATGTCGGAGAGGAAGGCTTCCGAGCCTGCGTCTCCGTTGAGCACGGAGTTTTCCGCGCCTTCCTCGTAATTGATGACGAACTGCACGGCGAGGCGGGCGCCTCCGGGCCATTTCGGATCCGGCGGGGAGGCTCCGTATCCGATCATGTCGCGCGGATCTGTCATGCCTGTGCGCTCCAGGCTGTCAGCGCGGCATCGACGCCCGCGCCGCGCGGCAAGGTGAAGCCTTCGGCGGCCAGCACCGTTTCCAGTGCGCCGATGGTCTGCAGGACCTTGGCTTTCTGTGCGTTAAAGCCCATCGCGCCGATACGCCAGATGCGCCCGGCGAGCGGGCCGAAGGCGGTGCCGATCTCGATTTCGAAATCCTCTCTCATCCGCTGGCGGACCGCATCTCCGCTGATACCTTCGGGGATCCAGACGCCGGTGACGTTTGGCATTCTGTGTGCGTCCTGTCCGAAGAGGCGCAGGCCGAGTGCGCGCAGTCCGGCGCAGACGGCGCGGCTGGCGGCGCGGTGGCGGGAGAAGCGTTCGGGGAGTCCCTCCTCAAGCATGATGCGGGCGGCTTCTCTGGCCGCGTAGAGCATGGTTGTGGATTCCGTATGGTGGTTCAGGCGTTTTTCCGACCAGTAATCCATAATCATTGCCAGATCGAGGTAGTTTGAGGCGATACGGGGCCGGGTTCCGTCTGCGGTCGTGTCGGTTCTCAGCCCCTGTTCGACGTGGCGGCGGGAGAAGATGTGGTCTGCCGCGCGGTCGGAGATTGTGACCGGTGCGGAGCCTGGCGGGCCACCCATGCATTTCTGGAGGCCGCCGGTGACGATGTCGATCCCCCAGGCGTCCGTGCTGACGGCCATGCCGCCGAGTGTCGCTGTGGCGTCGGCATAGGATAATACGCTGTATTTCCGGCAGAGTTCCCCGATTCCGTCGAGCGGCTGCACCATGGTTGTCGAGGTATCTCCGTGTACGCAGGCGAAGATCTGCGGCCTGTGTTCGATCAGGGCTTTTTCGATCATGTCGGGTGTGGCGACCTCTCCCCATTCGAGGTCGATCGTGCGGATATCCGCGCCGATGCGTGCGGCGATTTCCGAGAGGAGCAGTCCGAAACGTCCGGCGTTGAGGATGAGGATTTTCGACCCGGGCTCAACCAGGGAGACCAGGGCGGCCTCGATGCCTGCGCGGGCGGTTCCGTTGACGAGGAGGGTCTGCCGGTTGCGTGTCATGAACACCTGGCGGTAGAGCGCCATGGTCTGGTTCATGTAGTCCGTCATTTCCGGGTCGAACTGTCCGAGGACGTCTGCGGCCATGGTGCGCAGGATGCGCGGGTGTACGTTGGCCGGTCCCGGCCCCATCAGCAGGCGCTGCGGCGGATTGATCTGGCTGAAAAACGTATCCGGCATCAGGGGGTTTCCTCGTACAGTGTCACGAACCGTTCCAGGGCGGCGATGGCGAGTTCCACGTCCGTATCCATGACGGATTCTTCCGGATTGTGGCTTATGCCCTCGCGGCAGCGGATGAAGAGCATGGAGACGGGGGTGAGGTGTGCCATGATCATGGCGTCATGTCCGGCACCGCTGACCAGGCGGCGTTCCGCGGTTCCGGTGACCTCGCGCACGGCCTGGCCGAGCAGTCTGTCCAGGGCGGGATCGCAGTGTACGGCGGGCAGTTCCTGGCGCAGGATGATTTCGGCCGTCACGCCGCGGCGGGCTGAGATCTCGCGGATGGCGTCTGTGATCCTGTCTGCGGCGCGGTTGCGGATATCGTCCGTTCCCGCGCGCACGTCGATCGAGAAGACGACGTCGCCCGGCACGACGTTGACGACGCCGGGCCAGACCCGCAATGCGCCGACCGTTCCCACGAGGCCGTCCGGTCCGTCTGCGGTTGCGTTTTCCACGGCGAGGATCATTTCCGCTGCGGCAGCCAGGGCGTCGTGGCGCAGGGGCATGGCCATCGTGCCGGAATGTCCGGCGCGGCCGTGCAGTTTCACCTCGTAGCGTCTCTGGGCGGCGATGGCGGTGACGACGCCAAGCGCCTGTCCTTCCGCCTCGAGCACCGGGCCCTGCTCGATATGGGCCTCGATCCAGGCGAGCACGGTTGCGGGATCACGGCGAGCGCGGTTCAGCCCGGGGACGGTCAGTCCGGCGGTGAGCAGGGCTGTTGAGAGGAGGATGCCGTCTCTGTCGCGCAGTTCGTGCAGGTTGCTGTCGTCGAGCACGCCGGCCAGGGCACGGGTGGAGATCATGGTTTCGGGGAAGCGTGAGCCTTCCTCGTCTCCGAAGCCGACGACTTCTATGGCGAAGGGAAATCTCTTTCCCTGTGCGTTCAGCCGTTCCACCAGCTCGATGCCGATGACGACGCCGAGCATGCCGTCATAGTTTCCGGCGTCGCGCACGGAATCGACGTGTGAGCCGATCAGGAGGGCCGGGGCATCGGGTGTCGTGCCTTCGTAGCGTCCGATCAGTGTGGCGGCGGCATCCCGGCGCACGGTCATGCCGGCCTCGCGCATCCAGGCGGACAGGGCTTCGATGGTGGCGTGGTATCCCGGGCCGAGCCAGGGGCGGAACAGCAGTCCGGCCTCGTCCGTGAAGGGATCGCGGCCGAGCAGGTCGCAGCGGGCGACGGCGCGGGCGCCGCCGGGCGGGAGGAGGCCGTTCACCATGCAGCGACGCCCCCGTCGCTGCGCGGGTCGGTTGCGCCTTCGATCAGGCCGCCGGGATGTCTGACCAGGGCACCGGCATGGCCTGTCAGGGAGGTGAAGGGGGCGACGCGCTCGACCGCGTGGCCCGCATCCGCGAGCGCCGTGATCAGGGCTGGATCGAATCTGTCCTCGTATTTCAGGGTCGTGGTCTCCTCGCCCCATGTCCGTCCCAGAAGCCAGCGCGGGGCCGTGATGGCTTCCTGAAGTTCCATACCGAACCGGGCATAGCGTGTGAACAGGGCCGCCTGGGTCTGGGGCTGTCCTTCTCCGCCCATCGTTCCGTAGACCATCCGGCGGCCGTCGCTGAACAGGGCGGCGGCGGGGTTGAGGGTGTGGAAGGGTTTGCGTCCGGGGCTGAGGATATTCCAGCCGCGTTCGGCGATCCGGAAGCTTGCGCCTCTGTTCTGCCAGACGATGCCGGTCTGTGGCAGGACGACGCCGGAGCCGAATTCGAAATAGGTGCTCTGGATCATGCTGACCGAGCAGCCTGCCGCGTCGGTCACGCCGAACCAGACGGTATCTCCGAGCTGTGAGCGGTGCGGCCAGGGGGCGGCGCGATCGGGTCTGATGTCGCGGGCCATGGCGTCCAGGGCTTCGGGGCTGCTGAGGAGAGCCTGGCAGTCTTCCGTCATCCAGGCCGGGTCTCCGACATGGGCGTCCCGGTAGCGGAAGGCTTTTTTCGTGGCCTCCACCAGGCCGTGGATATGGGCGAAGCTTTCTCCCGAGGTGACGACCAGGCGATCGAACAGGGCGAGGATCAGCAGGGAGGCGATGCCCTGGGTTGGCGGGCCCATGTTGAACAGGCGGGCGTCGCGCACCGTGACGGACAGCGGTTCGCGCAGTTCCGCTTCCTGCCGTGCGAGATCCTCTTCCGTGACGGGGCTTCCGGCGGCGGCGAGGTCCTGTGCGATGTCCTTTGCGACCGCACCGTCATAGAAGCTTCTGAAGCCGTTACTGGCGAGGCGCCTGAACGTGCCGGCAAGGGCGGGGTTTTTCAGGATCTCTCCGGTCTGCAGCGGGCGGCCTGCGGGTTCGAACACGGCGGCGTAGCCCGGGGCTGCGCGCAGGCCCTCCCCTTTTTCCACGGCGATCTCAGCGCCGCTGCGTGTGACGGCGACGCCGTTATCGGCGTACCAGATCGCGTCCCGCAGCAGGCGTTCGCGTGTCAGGCGGGTTCTGCTTTCCGGTCGCAGGGACAGGGCTTTTTCCCATCCCGAGACCGTGCCTGCGACGGTGTTGGCGGCAGCCCCGCCCCGCCAGGGGATGGTTGTCATGTCCTGGCTGCGGTACCAGTCCGGGGTTGCAAGAGACCCTGCGCGGCCGCAGGCGTCGATGGACCGGACCGTTCCGTCGGGTCTGCAAATCAGCCAGAAGCTGTCTCCGCCGACGGAGGTCATGTGCGGGTAGACCACGGCGAGGGTTGCGGCGACGGTGACGGCGGCTTCGATGGCGCAGCCTCCGTCCTTGAGGACATCGAGACCGGCCTGGGCGGCGAGGTGATGCGGCGCGGTGACCATTCCGCGCAGCGAGCGGGCAGTATTGAGCAAGGTGTTCTGTTTCCCCGGGGAGTTCAGGTTCGGGCCGTAAATCCGAGGAGTCCGGCGTCGCGCAGTGCGATGGCGGCGGCGAACAGCAGGGATTCGGCTCCGGGACGGGCGATGAGCTGGACGCCCAGCGGCAGGCCGTGCGGGCCGGGCGTGCGCAGCGGGGCGCTCAGAACCGGCATTCCGGCGAGTGTCAGCGGCTGGGTGAACAGTCCGAGATTGGCGCGGGCGGAGACCGGTTTTCCTCCGAGCATGATGGTCGGCTCATCGATGCGCGGGGCGACGCCTGTCGTTGCGGGAGCGATGAGGATGTCCGTTTGTGCGAAGGCCTCGTGCATCCGGCTGCGGAACCAGCGGCGCAGGCGGTGGGCCTGGATGACCGGGCTGGCGGGGAGCAGGGCTCCGGCCATCAGCCGGTCTCTGGTGGCGGGGTCGTAGAGTTCGGGCTGGGTTTTCAGGCGTGGCAGGTGCAGGTTTCCGCCTTCTGCCGCGGTGATGACGAAGGCGGCGGCGCGGGCGCGGTCGGCTTCGGGCAGGGTGTATGTTTTCGGGGGGCCGAAAAAGGCGGCCAGGGCTTCCAGCCCGGCTTCCAGCGCGGGATCGAGATCCTGCCTGAACCATCCGTCCAGGCGTGCCACGCGCAGGCCTTTCAGCGAGGCAGGTGGTTCCTCTTTCGTGCCGGACAGGACGGAGAAGGCAAGACGGAGGTCTTCGGGTCCGTCGGCGAAGGGGCCGATCATGTCGAGGCTGGCGGAGAACGGATAGACGCCTGTCAGGGGCAGTGCACCCTGGGTCGGGCGCAGTCCCCAGATTCCGCACAGGGAGGCCGGAACGCGGATGGAGCCGTTCGTGTCCGAGCCGAGTGTGAGGGGCAGGAAACCTGCGGCGACGGTGGCGGCTGATCCGCCGGAGGAGCCTCCGGCCAGGCGGGTCGTGTCGCGGGGGTTACGCGTTACGCCGTAATGGGCGTTGTCGGTGGCAAAGCCGTAGGCGAATTCGTCCATATTCAGCGTTGCGACCGGGATGGCACCGGCTTTGCAGAGCCGTTCGATGACGGTGGCGTCCCGTGCTGCGGGCGGGGCATCGCGCAGGACGGCCGATCCGGCGGTTGTCGGCAGTCCTTTCACGTCGAAGAGATCCTTGACGCCAAACGGGACACCGGCCAGCGGGCCTGTCGGGCTGCCGTCCCGGACGGCGCGGTCTGTGGCGTCTGCCGCGGCCAGGGCGCGGTCTTCCAGCAGGCGTGTCACGCTGCGGAGCGGGGCGTCGTGCTCTTGCAGCGTGCGGAGCGTGCTTTCGATGGTTTCGCGTGCGGAGCGCTGACCGGAGGCTGTTTCCCGGGCGATATTTCCGAGGAGGCCGTTCATGCGCCGTGTCCTTCGGGCGAATATTCAGGCGAATACTCACTGGCCGGTTCGCAGTCATCGGGCAGGGGCAGGCCTTCGATCAGGGCCATGTAGTGTCTGAGCAGTTCCGTATTGGCCGCAACGCCTGGCAGGGCGTAGTCCGGCAGGGTGAGGCCGACCTGTCGCGCGAGCAGGCGGAGTTCGTTTTCGGGGGCTGTCACGCCTGATCCTTTCTTTTCGTATTTGTCTGCTGATCTGCGTCTTCCGGCGGCGGGTCCGTGCTGATCAGTTCCGGGGTATTGTAGGCCATCAGGCTGTCGAGATGGTACTGCCCGTCTGCCACGAACAGGTCACGCACGAGGCCGTTCACGAGGCGGCTGACGCCAAATCGCATACCGCTGATGGAGGAGCCGGACAGGCCCATGCTTGGTGTTGCCGCGAAGGTGAAGTTGTGGATTGCGGAGAGCATGGCGGCCTGCGGATCGTCCGGGTTTTTTGCCTGGAACTGGTAGACATCTCCCAGATAGGGGTGGGATCCGAGCATATCGTGTTCCTCTCCTTCCGGCGGGACGAAGCGGTCGCGCCACAAGGCGACGGAGGCGGCGAAGGAGGCTGTTTCCTTCCGTTTTGCAAGGTCGATCGTAAAGCCGGTTCCGATGATGAGGAAGTCGAAGCGCATCTCCCCCTGCGGGGTTGTGACGACGATTTCCTCTCCGTCCATACGAACGTCTGTCCAGGGACATCCTGTGTGGAAGGCGAAATTCGGGTGTCTGCGGCAGCGCCAGAACGTGTCCTGGGGCGGCGGCTGGTTCAGGTCGTAGATCCGCGACATGAAGCGCCAGCGGAGCAGGTCCGGCAGTTCGGAAAACTGCGAGAGGAATCCTGTATTTTCCATCCATCGATAGGGATTGACCGCGGGGATGGCCTTGCGCCTGAGGCACAGATCGACCGATCCGGCGCCCGCTTCGAGAGCTGTACCTGCGTTGTCGAATGCTGAGGCTCCGGCACCGAGGATGCCGATCCGTCTGCCCTTCAGGGCTGTGAAATCGATCGGTTCGGAGGTGTGGGCGTATCTTTCGCGCGGCACGGCGTTGCGGATGAAGGCGGGTGTATTCCAGCAGCCGCCGCCGTCGATCCCTGTGGCGAGAACCAGTTTGCGGGCAAGACGGGTTGTGGTGGTGCCTGCGCCGGTGCGGAAGGTCAGGCGCAGCAGCCCGTCCTCCTGCGTGACGTGCTCCAGTTCCCGGTCATTTTCGACCGGCAGGGCGAGGGTGTCGCGATACCAGTCGAGATAGGCCTGCCAGTCCTGGCGGGAGATTTTACCGAGCGCGTCCCAGGCGTCCGCGCCGTAGCGGGCTTCATACCAGGCGCGCGGGGTGAGCGAGGCGATGCCCATATCCGGTCCGGTGACGTAGCGCGGGGTCCGCAGCGTGATCATTCGGGCGAAGGTGATCCATGGCCCCTCCCCGCCGCGCTCCGCCCGATCGAACACCGTGACGTTGCCGACATTGAGGCGCCTGAGGGCGAAGGCCGTTGCCAGGCCGCCCTGCCCTGCGCCTGCGATCGCGACATCGAGCACCGGCTCCGTGCCGCGGGTGGTTTTTTTCATCCACGCGCCGCGGGGGTAGTCGATCAGGTCCAGATCGCGGTGCACCTGTTCCGCAAGTCCGTTCAGCTCTCCGGTCCGTGTTCCCACCCTGCGCTCCTGCCTCTTTCGTGTCCCCGTGCGGTCCGTTTCGTGGCGGCCCGGATATCATCCTGATCCCGGAATTATTTTCCGCAAGCTTTTTTCCTGCATCCCGGCCTTACCGATTCGGCAGAGATCCCCTCCGGCGGGGCGCCAGAACTTATAAAAAACATTTATTTTCATTGTGTTACAAAACAATTCAGGGAATTCGCGAAAAGTGCTTTTTTATTGTTGCAATTAATAATCGATCTCAATAACATTCACCTCACCCACGGTTCCTGACAGTGTCCCAACCGTCAGTATCGTCGCCTCGTCCGTGGGCGCTTCAGGCGGCACCGGTCTCTCTCCCCCGGAAGACCGGTGCCGCACTGGAAGTTCTGACCGGCTGAAACCCGCCGGCATTCCTTCTGATTTTCCGGAAAGCTGTCCTATGCACGAAACAACCGGCTGCGACGCCTCCTGGCATCTGATTCACTCCCGCCCGTCCCGGATTCTGGCGTATTTCACGCCGTCGCGCGGGTTTTCCGCCCAGCTCAACCCCCTGATCAGCCGGTTTCGTGACGTTAACCTGCTGTGCTGCGGGGAGTCATGTGATGAGCGTCTGTGCCATCTTCGGGATGAGCTGGCGTTTCATCTCGTGCGGATGTCGCGCTGGTGGGGGTTTGAGTTCTGTCCACGTGCCCTGACGGATATGCGGGGGCAGGAGTTCATGACCTGTGTGCGGGCGCATATCGACCGTAATGCGGATGATGCCGTGTTTTTCGATCTGTTTACTATGCAGCACCATATGCGGACCGGAGATCCGGACCATGTGCTTGTTCTCGGGCGGGGGTCTGCTCCGGGCGGCGCGCGGGTTCTTTACGGTGCGGACGGGCAGAAGCGGTTCCGTTTCGCGACCGAGACCGGCGGGCGGCATCCTGTGTGGCATGAGCAGGTCTGTCCTGATTTTGTCAGTGCCTGGCTTGCGGCATCTGCATTTCATACACCTGCTGATGCGGGGTGTGACGGTGTTATCAATGAGTATGTGCTTGCCGGGATCGAGCATGAGCGGGCGCGGACCTGGCATCAGCAGCATCTTTACGGCACCGGAGCGCGCAATGTCGTGCGGCTTTATGCGGATGCGCTGCTGACTCTGTCCTCCTGTCAGTCCCGGTTCGGGCGGATGGAGTTCGAGGCGATTGCCAATGCGCTTGCGTTCGGGATCATGTCTCTGGCCTTTGAACGGCGCATCTGTCCTTCCGATCTGATTGATGAGGAGGGAGAGAGCGGAAAAGGCACGATTTTCACGGCGAGTATTATTACCCGGCGGGCACGGTCCTGGGTTATGAGCTGTGTTGATCCGTATCAGCGGCCTGATTGCGATGCTCTGATCGATCACGTCGTCCGGCACAGTTTCCGCCGCTGTTCCTGAGGGGGTGCTTTTCTGTCTCAGGGCAGGAAATAAGGGATATATTTATTTCCATTTCGTGTCGTAATGTGGTGCATGATCTGTATCTCAGTATCTGACGGCACCTTGCTTTTAAAACCTTAATGAAATCTGATAGTGTCCCGGTGCGGGGTTTGCGCGTCTTTTGAATTTGGCTCTGTCTGATGATTTATACTTCGAATGATGCTGGCTTTTCTGAGTTTCAGTTCGGCAGGACCTGCCTTTCTGAGGATGCTCTATGGGCATGGAAAACTCTGAACGCCCGCATGCCAGGGGCCGGAGAAGAAAAAGAACAGAGTGGGTATTATGCGATTTTGCACGAGATGATGGCGACCCGATCGGTGTCGGGAGAGAGCAGTCTTGATCAGGCAGCATTACATCCACAGCTGATTCTTACGATGGTGTGTGTCAATCCGGCAGCGGCCGGGATCTCCCCGGCTGTCACGGGCACTGTCAGCGACCCCGCTTATTTATCCGGTTATGGTGTCTGATACCAACCATTGATTGCTAGAACCTATGCGCCCAATTGCGCAGTCCGATTGACATGATGCGCCAAGGTTGTTC
>NZ_JAJJND010000004.1 GCF_029759835.1 Acetobacter sp. AN02 | reverse complement strand
GGCCTGCCGACCTTAGCACTTGTTGTACAGGATAAAAATCATCTCGGACGACTGAAAGACGTTCGTCTGGAGAGCTTGGTGCCCTCTTCTTCGGACCAAACAAATGGTCAGCCAGAAACGCCACGTGTTCGTCGAAAGTCATGTCATCTGACACAATCGTTTCAATATCACCCTTCTGAATTTCGGCCCATGCTTTCTCCAAGCCAATGGGTGCCCAGTAAGAACGGGAATAATGCTGCGCAAGCGTATCAACCGTGACTGCTACCCATCGCCCGAGAATAATATCCCAAATCTCAATTCTCTCTGGCAGGCATTTCCGTCTGCGATTTTCTCTAATCCACGCCTGTCTTTGGACCTCTGAATAAATTGGAGAATCACCCTGTTGTATAGGATTATACGGTCGCTGACTGGCCTGATCCCGAAGGGCCTGCCACATGCCTTCGGCGAAGCATATCCCGTAGACCTCACGAGGATAGACCCCTGCGAGATTCTCCGGGGTGACCACTCGCCAGTCCCAGGTGATCACATTCCACATCTCAAAGGCCTCAGTTGCTGGATTGAACCGGGTGTTCCTTCTCAGCCAAGCCTCCCGACCTTGGCGTGACATGATTCTAACGGAATCGTCTCGCATGTGCTTACTCCTTTTGCCAAGCTTCCGGTCGAAGCGGCTTCGGATTGTGTTTTCGCACATCTTTCTTTTACCTGTCGGGAGGGCACGCTACCGCAATTCCCTACGCCACGAACACGTGATAAAATTTTATTCCCATTATTATTCAACAAGTTGGCGTAATTTTTTGGCAAACAGATGCTTACAATTGTCTCGCAATCCTCGAAGTCATCATAACCCGCCAGCTTTGATTCTACCGCTGGTGGACTGGCAGTCTCTGCATAAACCCCGTCAACAATTTCTATTTTGAGTATTTTGCTATCTTCGTGCTACACATCCGTAAAGAATGTAGCATGAAGATGACAAATGCCGACCCCGCACAGCCCGCCCGCTTCTGTCCGTCGCGCCCTGCGCAAGCTGGGCAGTGATATCCACGACGCCCGACGCCGCCGCAAATTGCCCATGGCCGTGGTGGCAGAGCGCGCCTTTACCTCGCGCTCGACTCTACAGCGGATCGAAGCTGGGGATGCCGGTGTCAGCATTGGCATCTATGCCAGCGTCCTCCAGGCACTCGGGTTGCTCGACGGCCTAGGCCAGATTGCCGACATCAGCCATGACAGTGTCGGACAGGCATTGGCCAGCGCGGCTTTGCCGAAACATATCCATCTCAAACGGAGCACTGGACCGTCACGCGATGGCTGACTTTGAAGTGCATATTGATCTGAACGGCCAGACACGGCCTGTCGGCGTTGCAAGGAGCAACCGAGTCCGAGGCACAGAGACGATCCTGTTCGAATATGACGACGCATGGCTCCAAGATGCAGGACGATTTTCGCTGGAACCGGCACTTGCGCTGACACGCGGGGCTTTCGCGCCCCCTGCCGGACTGCCTATTTTCGGGTCCATCGGCGACTCAGCTCCGGACACCTGGGGGCGCCGTCTCATGCAGCGGGCTGAGCGTCGCCTCGCAAACCGTGAAGGTCGCGCCGTTCGTACCCTCACGGAAAGCGACTATCTGCTCGGAGTGGCTGATGAAACCCGGCTGGGAGCACTCCGCTTCCGTTGGATGGAAGACAAGGTCTTTCAGGCGCCCATCCGGGGTGGCGTCCCTGCTCTGATTGACCTTGGCCGCCTGCTTCAGATCACCGAGCGCATTCTTCGTGACGAGGAGACCGACGAAGACCTTCAGCTCATTTTCGCTCCCGGCTCCTCCCTTGGTGGCGCACGGCCCAAAGCCTCGGTCATCGACCAGAACGGTCATCTCTCCATCGCCAAGTTTCCGAAAGAGACTGATGATTACAGTATGGAAACCTGGGAGGAGATTGCCTTGCGACTGGCCGGGCAGGCTGGCATTGCTACCCCGCGACACAAACTGATCCATGTCGCGGGCAAGGCGGTTCTTCTCTCACAGCGTTTCGACCGTGACGGTGTCACCCGTATTCCGTTCCTGTCCGCAATGGCGATGATGGGCGCCAGAGACGGAGAACGCGGGAGTTACCCGGAAATCGTTGACACCCTTGCAAGACACGGCGCACAGGGCAAAACTGATGCCCACGCCCTCTATCGGCGCGTGGTTTTCAATGTTCTGATCTCAAATGTCGACGATCATCTGCGTAATCATGGTTTCCTGTGGCAGGGAAAGGCCGGATGGTCGCTTTCTCCGGCCTATGACCTCAATCCTGTTCCGACCGATCTCAAGGCCCGGGTCTTGACGACAAACATTGATCTTGATGAAGGAACCTGCTCCGTCGATCTTCTTGAAGCAGCATCCGAATTCTTCGCCCTTACGCTGTCGCAGGCACGCGCCGTCATCAAGGATGTGGCGACGGTCACCGCGACATGGCGGGAGACTGCCAGGGAAGTCGGTGCCCGATCAGCGGAGATCCAGCGTATGGCGAGCGCATTCGAGCATAACGATTTCAGACAGGCACTGACCCTGTGATCAGATATCTCTCCTGCTGCTCCAGAGATGCAGTGTTGGATAACCAGTCAGGGCGGTAACTTTTTGGGCCCGATTTGGGCCCACCCTGATGTGATATCCAGTTGTATCCAGTGACAATCAGTGATATTAAATACCATGTTATCAACAAGTTAATCTGAAAAACCCAGCTATTTAGCTACTACTTATCGCCCTTTCACGGCGGCAACACGGGTTCGAATCCCGTACGGGACGCCATTGATTTTGTTGGATAATTTTACTTATCCACAGATGGCTTACTGGTCCACCTGGACCGCTACAGTTCAAAGGCATCTGCTATCTCCCGCAAATATGCCGGATCAAACTTCCGATAGACTCGACGAAGAGTCGCCGGGTCAGTGGCTAACCAGTCTGCAGCCTGATCGATTGGAACTCGATCCATGGCAAACCATGACGCGACTGAATGCTTGAGATGATGCGGCGTTGGCTTCCAGGTTAGTTGCGCCCGTTCACACGCCTTTGAGAATGACCATCTCAGCCCGGTCGGCACCTGCTTGCCGTGCCAATGGATTACGAAATCACCATCAGCATATTCCCGTGCTTTCTCCATTTCCGCCCTGAGTGCACGCGTCATAGGAACGATAGAACGACGCTTACCCGTGATCGGCCTGTTTGCCTCCTGGAAGTCGATCATACCCGTGTCCCAATCCACCCGATCCCATGTCAGGGCGAGGATCGATCCTTTCCGCGCGCCCGTGTAAATGGCGATTGCCACGAAAGCACGAACGTGCGGTGTCTCACATGCCTCAAGGAGGCGTCGTGCCTCTGCCTTCGTAAGATATCGATCGCGTGGAGCTGAGTCGCGCGGCGGTTCGATCTCTGGTGGCCGGACAAGATAGCCATCTTTCCAGACGCGACGCATAGTCGCCCGAAGGACGTTAAATTCACGGCGTAGCGTCCCCGCGGCAACAGGTATTGCCTGATCATCGCCCTTGCGCGGCTTTCTCACGCGCGTTGCAGCATACTGATCCCATATGCGCTGCTCAATCTGGTCAACTCTCAGATGGCCCATAGCCCTGTCGAGCGCCATGACTGCTTCCTGCAATCGTTTCAGTGCCGACACTTTGCCGCGCCGGGATTCGATATATCGCTTGAAGGCATCGGACATAAGCATTTTAAGAGGATGCTTTTCCTGCATCCTCTCAAAATCAACTAAGGCTTGTCGAGCATTTTTCTCATCATCCGTTCCCGTCGAAAGTCTTCGACGTTTACCGCCTGCCCACCAGACGATGTAGTACTTGCCTCGACGGCGTTCGAGATGAGGGATTTCGTTGCGGATGCGGGGCATAGGTAACCATCCAGATAGGCCTTAAGGGTTTCAGGGGACACAAGTGTGCATCCGGGCTGCCTCCAAGCCGTCAGACGCCCTTGGCGAATAGCGCGCCGCAGCGTTTCAGGGTGTCTCCGGACAAGCAAAGCCGCCTCCGGCACAGTCAGTAAATCTGGTATTTGTATTGTCGCCCCGGATTGGTGCGCTGGATCAGCAAGCATCAGACTGATCCTTCCATTGATTGACTTGCTCCAACCAACTCTCGCCGCATGGCGCGGCGAGGCGTTTCAAGGTGAAGCTTCAGGACCGCAGCTACTGCCTGTATGGTCAGAAGTTGCTCATGACTTCGCATGGCCCATATCCTTTCCGTACAGCGCCAGAATCGACGCAATACAGAGAAAATGGGCTCATTATGAGCTTATGTCAACAGAATAAGCTTATAATAGGCTTATTTTATGGAATCGATCAGTGTATCGAGCCTGGCCATGCGGCGCGCAGCCAAGTCCTGGAGTTGCTCAGCGATTTTGGCGAGATCCTCATTGCCACTCTCTCGTGCAAGCTCCGCAAGCTCGTTCGTAAGACGCTGCTCGTCTTCCGCCATCATCCCGAAAAAGCCGCGAAGCTCACCAAGAATCAAAAACAGATCCCGCCGGTCACCCTCCTGACTACTGGAATCGAGCTCTTTCTGATCTGTCGTATCTGCAACAATATCTCGCTTGGACGCGACGACACGAGGCTTGCCACCAACATTAATTCGATCAAGCCTCACCTTGTCGTTCTGCGTCAGTTTTTCGACGTGCCCGAGGTCCGGACACAGCTCGTCGATATTGATATGAAGCACCTGGGCAATCTGATCACGCCGGTCGAGAGAGGGGAGCTTCTTGCCCAATTCCCACTCACTGATGGTCGTTACGCTCACGCCAAGAGCTGTTGCCAGCTCAGGCTGGCGCATGCCCGCATCCGTTCGCGCCTGCCTGATCGCGTCCCCAACCTGATTCCTGATCGCACTTTGATGCGCTTTCCCCAACGACCCAGACACTCTGATCCTCCCCCGATGTCCGAGCAGCCTATACAAGTTTCAGAGCAAGAAATAGGCTTACCCTACAAAAATGAGCTCATTCCGTGTTTTCTGTCCTGATCCCTGCTTCCAATGCAAGATTGCTGAGAAGAGGAACGGTCCGCTTGATCAGTGACCCGTCACAGCGTCATCAGGAGACCAGGCCGCCACGTCAAAAGGCGCAAAATGCTTCAAATTTCGTGTGACCACCTGGAGGTCGTGTGCCTTTGCAGTTCCGGCAATCAGCGCATCGGCCATTCCGGGATTATGTCCGGCTGCGATTGCAGCTGCTTCCAGACGTCCGGCAATTGTGGCAACCGAAGCGTCAATTGCAAGAATTCTATCATCATACGTCGAGGTCAGACCGGCAAGCCAGATTTTCAGGCCTGCCGCACGAGCAGTGGCACCCTTGTGCTCAAGCAGACCGATCCCCTTTTCGATTTCATGGACCGTCACGACCGACAGATAGAGCTGGCCCTGCCCGTCGATCCGTTCCAACCATTCGAGGAATGCCTCCGCTGCCTCGTTCCGCGAGGGTGACAGCATAGAAATGACGTTGGTGTCGAGCAGGTATCCCCTCACAGATCCACATCCCGCGAGGGCGACGCGTTCCGCGTCGGAACCTCGTCAGGAAAGCTCCGGAGATAGGATGCCAGACTGGGACGCACGCGCCCCATAGCCCTGCGTCCGGCTTCCGCGGCTTCGACGGAAACTAGAGCCGCCACGGGCTTGCCGTGACGGGTAATCGTCACGAATTCGCCCTTGAGCGCCTTGTCGACCAGAGAAGAAAAACCCGCCTTCGCCTCTCTCAGTGTGATCGTCAGCATGGGAGCATGTCCTCGGCAATGTGGTCTTATGTGACCACATTAAAGATGGCGTCAGCAGAGCGCAATCATAATCCGGCATCGATACCGGATTACGATTTTCCTGCCAGATGTGCTTATCCCGCCTCAGCGTCACCGGAGAGGCGTTCCACCAGCGACCGGCACAGCCCCTTCAGTTCCTCTGGCCGAGCCAGCAAGTCGAGGAAGATACAGACAGGCGTGATGCCGACACGACGGTAAAAGGCTTCACGCCGTTCGAACCGCTCCAGTCCCCGGCGCTCATGGTCGTTGCGGGTGATGCGGTTCACACCGCAGCAGCCAATCACCTCGATAAAGCAGGCCGCATCGCGACGTCGCAGCGTCAGATCCGCTTTCTCGGGCCCCACATCAGGCATGATCGGCTGGTGAAGATCGATCTCCATGTCGGGCAGCGCCATGGAACGCAGGATTTGATAGACGATACGTTCAGGCAGGGATTCCAAGACCATGCCATCGACGGCCGTCGTTCCCGTGGACGGCAGGTCTGGCCAGCGTGCCCTCGCCTGGGTATCGACGCGGGCCCAGTCCCGCTGGCCAGACTCACCGACAAAAACCAGATGCTGCCCAATAGGACCGAGATACCTGCAGATGGCCTCACTTGGTGGGGCGCCAAGAGCACGGGCCAGGTCCCGATAGGTGATCAGATCAGCTTCAGTGGGGCGAAAACGGGACGGCGTAGCGTCATCTGAGAAGCGAGTCATTATTTGTTTTCCTGACGAAACGAAATCAGGCGCGACATGAGTGCGCCTGTTGAGGGAAGAAACCGGTGTAAGCGATAATGGAGAGCATCAGTCGCAGCAGGAGCTTTCGCCAGCGAGCAGTTTGTCGGCCAGACGGCGGACTTTGCGACCGATCATGCGCGTCAGAATGACGACGCCCTCCAGGATACGGTCGTCCGTATTGCCTTCGAGCGATTGGCTTATGGCAAAGTCGAGCAGCCTGTGCAGGGCAACAAGTTGCATGAGGTCCGCCTCGATGCCGGACGAAATCATAGTACGTTCAGACATTGTTTCTCTCGTTCGGAATATGAAGGAACGAGACGCCTGCCTCTCAGAGAATCCCTACCCCGTTGGAACAGGAAACAGAATCCTCTGGGGAATTTGGGGTCATGCGCCTCACAATGCCCACCCCGAAAAAATGACACCGTCACACCCGTCATCAGGGCGCACCGCAGGTGCAAGAGACCTGAAATCAGAAAAAAAGAGCGGCTTTGATTTTTGCGTCGCAAAAATGCCGCAATAGAACAAAAAAAACGTAGCGATTTCATATGCTTGCGGAGCATGCGTATGAAATTGAGGTAGCGTGCCCTCACACGCCCAAAAACCGGGACACGCCAGGAAAATGAAAAATGGCTGTTTTCTGCCGTTTATCAGGAATTGTGACACCAACGACGCTTTGCGTGACACCTGTCATGACACCGCAGATGACAGGCCCTGACGGGGTCACTGAACCCATGACATCATTTGAGGTGGCGTCATGACGCCGTCATTCCGGTCCCTCAGAGAGCACGAACGGGCGATAGAAATGACACCTGTGTGACACCGTCATGACGGTGTCACCATCCATAAAGACAAAATTTTCGGGAGCGTTTCTCTGCACGAAAGCTAATGGCAAAAACCTGTTGACGGCACCCTCCCGATCGCCTACCAAAAACACATGAAACCAAATGGCGCACAGAAAATGGATCTGGTGGCAGTCGCAAGCATCTCGGCGGGCCATCCGTTCAGAGGGCGGATTGACCCCGTTGCCGGAGCGGAAACGGCTGTCGTGCAGATGCGGGACACCTCTCCTTCAGGGGTAGACTGGACGTCCTGCGTGCGCACCGAGGTAACCGGACGGCGTGAGCCAGACTGGCTGCGTCCGGGCGATATTCTCTTTCCAGCCCGTGGCAATGTGTCACTGGCGGTTCTGATCAACGAGAGCATTGGCAGCCTTCAGGCTGTCGCCGCGCCGCACTTCTTTCTGCTGCGCGTGTCGCGTCCAGACGTGCTACCCGCCTATCTGGCATGGTGGCTCAATCAGGAGCCAGCCCAGCGGCATCTGGAACAGAACAGCCAGAGTTCCACCCTGGTCCGCAACATTGCCCGACCGGTGCTGGAGGCCACGCCTGTTGTGCTGCCTCCCTTGCCTCGGCAGGAACAGATTATCGGTCTGGCCAGCGCCATGCAGCGCGAGGAAGAGCTTCTGCACCGTCTGCGCCAGACCAACCAGCAGATCATGACCGGGCTTGCCAGAGACCTTCTGGCGGGCTGACACTTCCCTTACGTTTTGAAACAGGATTTGAGTTCGTGACCGAGCAGATTTCACAGGACACAATTAACAAGGCGCTGTGGAGCGCCTGCGATACCTTCCGTGGCACTGTCAGCCCTGACACCTACCGTGACTACGTGCTGACCATGCTATTCCTCAAATACATCTCCGATGTATGGCAGGACCATTATGACGGCTACAAGAAAGAGTATGGCGACAACCCCGCCCTCATCGAAGCCATGATGGCACAGGAACGCTTTGTTCTGCCGAAAGGCTCAGACTTCTATACGCTTTATAAAGAGCGCAACGCTCCCGGAAATGGTGAGCGGATCGACAAGGCTCTGCACGCCATTGAAGAAGCCAATGGCACCAAACTGAAGGACGCAGGCAAGAGCGTCTTCCAGGACATCAGCTTCAACTCCGACAAGCTGGGCGATGAAAAGCAGAAAAACACCATTCTGCGGCATCTGCTGGAAGATTTTCACAAGCCGGACCTGAACCTGCGCCCTTCCCGCGTGGGCAATCTGGATGTGATCGGCAATGGCTATGAGTTCCTGATCAAGAATTTTGCCGCCAGTGGCGGGCAGAAGGCCGGGGAGTTCTATACTCCGCCGGAAGTTAGTGAACTGCTGGCCCGCATTCTGAGCCCGCAACCGGGCGAGAGCATCTGTGACCCAGCCTGCGGCTCGGCCTCCCTGCTCATGAAGTGCGGCAGGCAGGTGACGCAGAACCACAAGGGCAGCAAGGACTACGCCCTGTATGGGCAGGAAGCCATTGGTTCTACATGGTCCTTTGCCAAGATGAACATGTTCCTGCATGGCGAGGACAATCATCGGATTGAATGGGGCGACACCATCCGCAACCCCAAGCTGCTGGATGACAAGAACCACCTGATGCGCTTTGACGTGGTGACGGCCAACCCGCCCTTCAGTCTTGATAAATGGGGCCATGACGAGGCGGAGCAGGATGTGCATCATCGCTTTGCTCGTGGCGTGCCGCCCAAGACCAAGGGCGATTACGCCTTTATTCTGCACATGATCAGCACCCTGAAAGACCGCACAGGCCGCATGGGCGTGGTGGTGCCGCATGGCGTGCTGTTCCGGGGCAGTTCGGAGGGCAAGATCCGCCAGAAGCTGATTGAGGAAAACCTGCTGGATGCCGTGATCGGCCTACCCGAAAAACTGTTCTTCGGCACGGGGATTCCGGCCGCCATCCTGATCTTCCGCAAGGACCGCAAGACGAAGGACGTGCTGTTTATTGACGCCAGCCGCGAGTTCAGGGCGGGCAAGAACCAGAACGTGCTGACCGAAGAGAACATCACGAAGATCGTGGACACCTACCGTGCCCGCAAGGACGTGGACAAATACGCCCATCTCGCCACGCCGGACGAGATCAGGGAGAACGACTACAACCTGAATATTCCGCGTTATGTCGATACGTTTGAGGAAGAAGAGGAGATTGACCTGACCGCCGTGCGCAAGGAACGGGCGGAGATCAAGGCGGAACTGGCAAAGCTGGAAGCTCAGATGGACGCTTATCTGAAGGAGCTGGGTTATGCTTCCTGAGGGCTGGAAAAAAACATCACTGGAAGATATTGCCGAGGTCCGAAGCGGCATCGCCAAAGGTCAGAAGAGCGTCACAAATCCGATCAATCTTCCATATTTACGCGTTGCAAACGTGCAAGATGGCTATCTTGATCTTACAGAAGTCAAAACTATTGAAATAGATAAAGAGAAAGTAGAGCGTTTTTCCCTTCATACCGGCGATGTTCTGATGAACGAAGGCGGCGATTTCGATAAATTGGGCCGTGGAGATGTATGGCGTGGCCAAATAACACCTTGCCTACATCAAAATCATGTCTTTGCCGTCAGGCCAGACCAAGAAAAACTTGATTCTTACTTTCTAGCCAATCTCTCGGCCAGTCCCTACGGCAAAGGATATTTTTTATCTTGTGCGAAACGCAGCACAAATCTCGCAAGCATCAACTCTACACAATTAAAACAGTTTCCCGTAGTCCTTCCCCCTCTCCCCGAACAGAAGAAGATCGCGGCGATCCTCTCGACGTGGGATCGTGCGATTGAGGGTTTGGGCCAGCTTCTGGCCAACAGCCAGCAGCAGAAAAAAGCCCTCATGCAGCAACTCCTCACAGGCAAAAAACGCCTGCCGGGGTTCACGGGGGAGTGGAAAACCCATCGGCTATCCGACATCGCAAAACTTGGGACAGGAAATACAGCCCCTCAAGAATCACACTATTTCTCAGAAAGCGGCCATGATTTTCTGCGCGTCTCCGATCTTGGATCATCAACGGGACGCTGGGCTCCAGTTAGCCGAGATAAAATTACACTTCAGGCAATAGACGATCATCGAATGTCTCCCGCACCATCTGGAGCTACTCTTTTTACAAAAAGTGGCGCATCACTACTCTTAAATCAAAGAGCTCAAATTGCATATGACACTTATATTGTAGGACATCTGGGTTATGCAAAAGCAAAAAAGGGTTACTACGACAATTATCTTTTTTATATTTTATCAGAAATAGATTTTTCAAAAATTGCGTCAGGAACTAGCTTACCTGCATTAAAAATATCAGATCTCGGGAAAACAGTCCTACACATACCCTCTCTCCCCGAACAAAAAGCCATAGCTGCTGTCCTCACCACAGCAGACGAAGAAATCACCGCCATTGAATCCGACCTCTCGCGCCTGCGTCAGGAGAAGAAAGCCCTGATGCAGCAGCTTCTCACGGGCAAGCGCCGCGTGACGGTCAATTAAGTCATTTCAGTTCGCAGGATATTTGACACCATGGTTCCCGCCCCAAAATTTCAGGAAGAATACAGCGCAAAACTTCCGACTCTGGCTTTACTCAGCACCCTCGGCTGGCGGTTTCTGCCTGCATCCGAGGCGCTGGCGTTGCGGGGCGGCAAGCAGGACGCCGTGGTGCTGGACTCTCTCCTGCGGGCGGAACTGAAAAAACGCCGCTTCACATTTGAAGGCCAGGATCACGCCCTGTCCGATCAGGGCATTGATGCGCTGGTCTCCCACGTCATGCATCCGGACTTTGTTTCCGGCCTGCGCGATGCCAATGACAAGATGACCACGCATCTGCTGTTCGGCATTGCCGTCACCGAGTTCATCAACGGGCGCAAGGCCACCCCGACCATCGCCCTGATCGACTGGCAGAACCCGGCCAATAACAGTTTCACCTTCACCGAGGAATTCAGCGTCCTGCGCACGGATCTGACACAGACCCGCAGGCCGGACATCGTCTGCTTCGTCAACGGCATCCCCCTGGCGGTGATCGAGGCCAAGCGCCCCGATGGCCAGCCGGGCAAAGGCCCGACCGTGGAGGCCGGAATTTCCCAGAGCATCCGCAACCAGAACAAAGACGAAATCCCCCAGCTCTTTGCCTACAGCCAGCTTCTGCTGTCCATCACCGGCCATGACGGGCGCTATGGCACCTGCTGTACCCCCAGGAAATTCTGGGCCAGCTGGAAGGAAGAGGACATCCCTGAAAGCCGGATGGAGGCGCTCAAGAACGCGCCACTCTCGTCAGCCCAGAAAGACGCGCTGTTTGCCACACGCGAGCCTGCTGACCGGGCCTGGTTCGAGGACTGGGCCTCCCGCCCGCTTGCCGTCACGGATCAGGACCGGCTGCTGATCGGCCTGCTCTCCCCTGAGCGTCTGCTGGAGATGGCGCGGTTCTTCACGCTGGTCGACCGCAAGGCGGGCAAGATCGTGGCCCGCTATCAGCAGGTCTTTGGCATCAAGCGTCTGCTGGAGCGTATCAAGACCCGCCGCAGTGACGGCGGGCGTGAGGGCGGTGTGGTCTGGCACACCACGGGGTCCGGCAAGTCCTTTACCATGGTGTTCCTCAGCCGTGCGCTCATTCTGGATGAGGATCTCAAGCAGTGCCGCATTCTGGTGGTCACAGACCGCAAGGATCTGGAACGCCAGTTGAGCACCACCTTCTCCACGGGGGGCGAACTGGCGGACAAAAAGGATAGGGAGGAAGCACTCGCCACCTCAGGCCGCCGCCTGGCGCAGCAGATCGGGTATGGGCAGGAGCGCATCATCTTCTCCCTCATCAACAAGTTCCACACCGCCACCGGCTATCCCGAATGCCATAATGACAGCGCGGACATCATCGTGCTGGTGGATGAAGGCCATCGCAGTCAGGGCGGTGAGAACCATGCCCGCATGAAGCACGCTTTGCCCAATGCCGCCTTCATTGCCTTTACCGGCACACCGCTGCTCAAGGGCAGCGAAACCACCAGCCGGTTCGGCAGGATCATCCATTCCTACACCATGCAGCAGGCCGTCTCGGACGGGACGGTCACACCCCTGCTCTATGAAGAGCGCAAGCCTGATCTGGACGTCAATGACCGCGCCATAGATGCCTGGTTTGAGCGCATCACGCAGGGTCTGACCGAGGAGCAGGTCACGGACCTCAAGAAGCGCTTTGCCCGCGCCAATCAGGTCTACAAGGCGGATGACCGCATCCGGCTGATTGCCATGGATCTGGCAACGCATTTCGACAGTAACATCGACAGCGGCCTCAAGGGCATGCTGGCCTGTGACAGCAAGCTCTCCGCCATCCGCTACAAGCAGTATCTGGACGAGGTCGGTCTGTTCGAGAGCGCCATCGTCATGAGCCCGCCCGATACGCGCGAGGGTCATACGGAAGTCGATGAGCGCAAACAGCCGGAAATTCAGGACTGGTGGAAGGACAATGTCGGCAGTCAGAGTGAGGACGACTACACGCGCGGCGTCATCGAGCGCTTCGAGAAGGACCCGGACCTCAGGCTGATCATCGTGGTCGACAAGCTGTTGACCGGCTTTGATGAACCGCAGAACGCAGTGCTCTATATCGACAAGCCGCTGAAGCAGCACAATCTGTTGCAGGCCATTGCCCGCGTGAACCGGCTGCATGACCAGAAGACGCACGGACTGCTGATCGACTATCGCGGCATTCTGGCTGAACTGGACACCACACTGGCCAAATATGACGAGCTGGCGGCCGAAAATGTCGGCGGGTATGATCCGAAGGATATTGCCGGGCTGTATAGCCAGATGAGCACGGAATACCGCGAACTCCCGGCCCTGCACAAAGCGCTCTGGGCCATTTTTGATGGCGTGAAGAACAGAAGCGACCTCCAGCAGCTTCGTGCCGTGCTCATGCCCCGCATGGTGGAGGAACACGGCCAGATGGTGGACGTGAACCTCAAGCGCCGGGATGACTTCTATGAGGCGCTGACGAAGTTTGCCGCCTGTCTGAAAGTGGCACTGCAATCCGTGGCGTTCTTTGAAGACACCAGCTTCACGGAAAAAGACCGCGCCACCTACAAGGAGACGCTGAAGCAACTGACCAGCCTGCGCCAGATGGTGATGCAAGATACCGGTGAGACAGTGGATTTTGACCAGTATGCCGAACAGGTGAAGAAGTTGCTGGACCGACATGTCGCCGGGGTGAAGGTCCATGAATCCGAAGGGCTCTATGCGGTCGGCAAGATGGGCCAGAAGCCGGAAGACAACGAACCAGAAAACTGGACCGAGGAGAAAACCCGCAACGAAACGGATCTGATCCGCACCCGTGTGACAAAGATGATCGACCACGAGATGCAGGATGACCTTTATGCGAAGGAAGCATTCTCAGCCCTGCTGCGCAAGGTGATCGCGGAAGCGGAAAGCCTGTTCGACCATCCCCTCAAGCAGTTCATGCTGTTTCAGGAGTTCGAGGAACAGGTGGCCAGCCGAAAGCTGGAAAACATTCCGTCTGTTTTTGACGGACAGCGCCACGCGCAGGCCTATTATGGCGTGTTCCTGAAAACACTCGCAGCCATTTTCAACCATAAGCAGACAGATGCGGAGAACCAGCGCTGGATTGATCTGGCGTTCGATATCGACAAGGTCGTAGACAAAGCGGTGCGGGAAAATTCGCTGAGCCGTCCGGATATGGAAAAAGCAGTCAGGAAAGAACTACTGCCCCTCCTGTTCAGCACGGGCCAGAAAGCAGGTTTTGGCGTGGACAGGGCGCAAGAGATCATCGAGCAGGTTATCCAGATCATGCGGGCCGGGCCTGCTGATACCCTACGCGGCTAAACATGGAAGAAACTCTCAATCGCGTCCTGACCTATGGGGGTGAGCAGATCCGCGTAAACCTGATCCCCCGAGCGCGCCCTGGCACGACGCTGCGTATTAAGGTGCATCCGGACCTACGTGTGGAGGCTTCTGTCCCGGATGGCACGACAGAGGCTGATCTGGACAAAGCGCTACACCAGAAAACCCGCTGGATCTGGCAGAAACTGCGGGACTTCCGGGCGGTGCAGGAACATGCCACACCACGTGCCTATGTCAGTGGGGAAAGTCATTTCTATCTGGGGCGGCGGCATCCTCTGAAAGTGCATCATCAGCCTGATGCGCCTGAAACCGTGCGGATGTTGCGAGGACGACTGGAGGTGTCTGTACAGGACCGCAGCGCTTTACGGATTCAGAAGCTGCTGGAACTCTGGTATTTTACGCGGGCGCAGGAGGTGTTTCGCCATCGTCTGTCTGCCCTTCTCCCCACAACATTGTGGGTCAGAACATCTCCCGCTCTAAAGCTTCAGGTCATGCAGACGCAGTGGGGCAATTGCTCACCGGGAGGCACCGTCACGCTGAACCCTCATCTGGTTAAAGCCCCGCGTGACTGCATTGATTACGTCATCCTGCATGAGCTGTGCCACCTGAAGGAGCACAATCATGGCCCAACCTTCTGGGCGTTGCTGGAACGCGTGATGCCGGACTGGGAACAGCATAAGGCAAGGCTGGACGGGATGGCGGAAATGATGCTGCAAAAATAGCTCTATTTGACTGCAATGGGGGGGAAGCAGTCTGTCCGCTATTTGCCCTAAACACCTGCAGTCGGACATTCAAAAAATTATTCTATATCCTCGGATACTTCGGCTTTCCCTTCTGTATTTCAGAGCCAGCTATGCTCATGGCACGCTTCGTATGCTAAGACGATATGCGCAGGGAGGATACTATGACAAAGCACGGTGGAGGACGCAAAAAACCAAAGCAGCTTATTCAGAAACAATCTACTCGTTTCAAAAACGCAAAGAAACTAATTGCTCCGATGTCGATCATCGCGGTTCTCTTTTTAGGGGCAATTGGAATGCGCGGGATTTTTCTAAATCGGGCATCAGCAACGTTGGGGGGGCCTTATACCCTCATCGATATGCACGGCCATCCTCTTACGGAGCGCCAGTTTCAAGGGCGCTATACGCTGATTTATTTTGGATATACACACTGTATAGACGTCTGCCCTTTAACGCTCGCGACTGTCACACAGGCTCTTGAGCTTATGGGAAAAGCATCACACCAAATTGTCCCACTCTTCATTACGGTTGATCCATCACGTGATACCCCTGAGGTTGTCGCTGATTACGTCAGCCATTTCTCTCCTGATATCGTTGGACTTACGGGAACGGAATCCCAGATCCAGGCAGTCATTCAAAATTTCCACGTCATGGCGCGACGTCGTGGCACTCCAGCAGATCGTGTGTCCTTAGACTATCTCATGGATCACAGCTCTGTGCTGTATTTGATGGATGGCGATAACCGACTGGTGTCTGTCTTGCCTGTTGACACCAGCCCGCAGGAAATCGCCACACGGCTGCGTCGTCTCGTTCCTGCCAGTTAGCTATGACGGAAGACTTGTAAGAGTAAGCTTGCAAGCCAAAGGAGCAAAAGAGAGGCGCCCAGTTCCGGTAGAAGCACTGCCAACAACACCAGAACAGCCAGCGCGCCTGCGCCTATCTGCTTATTGGGCACGGCCAATGGAGCTCCGAGTTGTCCGGGCGGTCTGCGCCTGAGCCACAGAATGAGCGCCGATACGCTCATAGTCAGCAATCCTGATGCCACAAGAAAATTCAAAAGTTGATTGGCTCTTCCAAAAAGCTGCCCTTCATGGGCTGCAACCCCATATCCGATAATGCGATCCATCAATCCCTTATCTTCAAAGCGTTGGACTGACCGTATCTGACCAGAGGTCTCTACCATCGCGCTGATGCGTTCTGGGCGGTTTTGCGTGTCCGAACGAACACGCCA
The DNA here is from genome assembly GCF_029759835.1 of Acetobacter sp. AN02. Classification (GTDB taxonomy): domain Bacteria; phylum Pseudomonadota; class Alphaproteobacteria; order Acetobacterales; family Acetobacteraceae; genus Acetobacter. The sequence goes on along the minus strand of NZ_JAJJND010000004.1, from coordinate 8,751 downwards.
CAGAGTTTCACCTGTTGATGGTTGCGTCACGAGGACAGGTGCCGGGAATTTCAGTTGAGACGCAGCCATGACCACATGGTTGAGCCCGTCTGGGAGGGAACTGTCCGACATGGTCATGGAGCCCATATCCATGCCGGGCATCGTGTCCATTTTGGGCGGAGAAACTTGACGGCCAGCCACAAGGTTGCGCTCGGAAACAGCTCCGATTTCCCAGTCCGGAACGGTCGTCATTCGACTGATCTGTGTCTCCACACGCGACAAAGCGTGCCCCCAAACAAAGGACCATGGCAGACCGGAGATAAGAAAAAGTGCCAGAAATAAGGAGATCCACATCCCGGTGACTGCATGGAGGTCTCGCCACCGAATTCGACCTTTATGAGTGATCCGAGGGTAGAGAATGCCCCTTAGTCCTTTAATGTGACGTGGCCACCAGAGGTATAGACCCGTAACAATGAGTACTATTGTCCAAGAGGCCACCATTTCCATAATGATGGAGCCAGTGTCTCCTAATAAGAGTTGGCCGTGCAATTTGAAGATGATGCGCTCAAAGCGTTCTTCTTCAGGAACCTGTTTGAGAACTGTGCACGATGTCGGGTCAACATACACCCGAATGGCTGTACCTTGGCGATCAACGATTACTCGAGCGGCGCTAAAAGTCGTCTCCGGTAACTCATAGGCTAGAAAATGGCTGTCAGGGACGGCATTGAGTGCCGCCCTGACTTCCTGCTCCGGGGTTGAATGTGTCGCGCCGCCTGCGAGATGATCGTAACGCCAGTCGATCCAATGATCCACCTGCGGCTTGAACAGGTAAATTGATCCTGTGAGGCACAGAAACACAATAAAGGGCAGACAGAAGAGCCCTGCAAAAAAGTGCCATCGCCAGACTGTGCGATAATCTGGCCAAAGCGAGGCTCTGGAAGCGTTCATAATCTTAGGCACTTTCAGAACTTGATCCGAACGCCACCAAAGAACGCTCTTGGCGCTCCAGCGTAGATGGATCCTGTTTTATTGGCCAAAACACTTCGCCCAGCCTGCTGTGCGGTCGAGAGAAGTGTGTCGCTGATGTCAGTTGCACCTGCGGCATAAACCTGATTGGTTACATTCTGTACCTCGAAGTAGCTGTGCAGACGGTGCGCCCAGCCCAAACGTTCTGGAGGGTCGTAATGTACCTCCAGATTGAGCAATGCGTATGAGGGGGCTTTCAGAATATTGGTATTGTCGAGGCAAAAGGAGCTCCTCCACGTCACTTCTGCAAAACCTCCCAGCCCTTGCAGCCATCCGTCTGGCTGATCATAGAGAACGCGCGCATCTAGGAAATGCGGCATGACGCCCGGGATAAGGTTGCCCTTTCGCGAGAAATTTCGCGCCATCGTCGTGTTGGACAGTGTCTCGGTGTATTTCGTGTAGATCTGGTTGTCATAGGTATAAGACAGCTTTAGCCGCGCACCCGGCAGAGAGGCTCGTAATGGCTGCCATGTTGCGCCGAGTTCAATGCCACGATGCTCTGAAGCCGGGGCGTTGAAGGTATAACTTCCTGCAGGCGTATTGACACCCGCCGACTGGCTGACAAGCTCGTTTCTGTAGAACTCATAAAAGCCAGTAGCCTGAATATTAATGCTGGGCGACGGGTGCCATTCAGCGCCCAGATCAAAACCGAGACTTGTTTCGCTCTTCAGCTGCGTATTGTTCCCGTAGGTTCCCTGAGGAGTGACAAAGAAACTGGAATAGCCGGGCGTGGCGTAGGCTGTTCCAACACGAGTATGGAGAGTCCAGTCCTTGGTTGGCGTATAAACCAGCGATGCTTCCGGTGCCAGATTGAAGAAACGCCGATTGGCCGTAATATGTTGCAGCGTAGTTGAATTGGCCGATCTGTTGTAGAGCGTTTCGACCGCGCCGACGTCGGATTGTGTGCCGCCAAGTCCGACCACAGCATGCCAGAGCGGCGAAAACTGCCAGTCTTCCTGGAAACGAATACCAATGTTCCACTGATGGCCGTAAGACGTGGAATTCAGGGCACCGCGGGTCGCGCCGCCTTGCGGGGTTAGATTATAAACCTGATAGCCATAATCCATGTAGTCGAAGCTGGCACCCACAAAACTGGTCAGGGGCGCTTTTCCAATACGACCGCGGTTCGTTAGGTCCGTCTGCACATTGTAGGAATTGAACGGCCCCACAAAGGCTGTTGTGGAGGTTGGTTGGTCGACATGACGTTGATCATACGTAAATTGGGTATGCCAGGTCGTTCTGGGATCAAAGTCGTGCTCCCATCGAAGGCCTACAAGAGTACGTCGATCAAAACGGCCGAGCCCAGCCTGCTGTGGGCTCATCGTCTGACGTACACCATATGCACCATTCACCAGAAGATTGACTGAGGCGCATCCGGCAGCAGCCGATGCCGCATTAGCACAACCGTTCTGGTAGGGGTTGCTACGAAATTGATTCAGGGAGAGGCGTAGCGGCAGTGATGTGTCCGTAACGTTATTCACGAACTTTAGGATGAGGCGATCTGAGGACGTCAAATTGACCCGCAGACGCATGTTCTCGGTGGACGTATTGTACTGGCTGTTCGCAATAAAGCCTTTACCACGTACGTCACTGCCGAACAGCATAAAGTCGTAGCGTTTGTTACCTGCGCCAATTGTTACGTAGTTATTGAATAGACCGAAGCTGCCAAAATCTGAGCCTAATTCCAGGCCGTGAATGTCAGCGCCGCTTCGAGTGCGGAAGTTGATCGCCCCATTGATCGCATAATTACCGTATAACGTGGATGCCGGTCCCTGAAAGATGTCCACGCCCTCGTAAGCATGCGGATCGATCAAATCTGCCCGGGCCGTACCATCGGGTTGCGTCATGGGAAACCCGTCTTCTGTGACCTGAAGGTTCTTCAGACCATAGGACTGCCGTGCGCCCGACCCGCGGACTGAAATAACGCTGTCACGCGGTCCATTGCCCTGTAGGACCGTTACACCGGGAATGGTTGCGACCATATCACTCACGGTCTGGGCCGCTCTGTTAGTGAAGTCTGCGCGTTCTGCGCTGTAGGTTGTTTCACCGGTTGGATGAAGCAGCGCCGAGCCACGCGCAGCACCTCGCACGATAATGCGTTCAGGAGTTTGTAGTTGATGCGACACGGATTTGGCCGTTGCCGCTCTCCGGGGGCGTGTATGACGCCGTTGCGCCTGAGCTGGGACGCCGCCGAGAAACACGCAGGCAAGCGCGAACGAGCCGAGAGAACGGCTGGATACAAAAGAAATTGGCATCTGTTTGTTCTGATCTAAGAAACGCAGAAAACCTTTCATCGTAAAGACGAGAAAGGCGCTCAATCAGTGTTAGATCAGATGGGGAGGTCCTTGAGCATAGATGCCCGATAGCCGCCACAAGGGAGGGCCCCTTATTGGCGGGAAACACCAAAAAGCGTGACGGCTTGTTAGAAAAATTGCGAGAAAAATAGCAACGACGCATCCGGTCAGAATGATCGTCAACAGGTCATCGATTACGGCAATGCCATCACCAACATCCGCTGCGTGATGATGATCAGAGCTATGCGAACCAAGATCCTGGCCATCGCAAAGGGTCGAGAGGCTGGCGAACTGTTTTAACGGATCCTCGAGGAGAAACTGCGGTAACGGCAGACTTCCAACGCTGAGACGAATAATGATGGCGAGCAGAACCAGCGGCCAAAAGACCAGCCCCCCTCCATTATGCCATACACGTTGCTTCATTCTTCTTTATCTAAAAGGGGCTTGCAACACTGCGCCAGATGGCATTGTAATTTTGTCGACCGTTCGCGTTTTGATGCATGGTTGCTCCAATCTTTTTGGAGTTCCACGTCAACTGGCGATGTCCGCTTTACGGAAGCCTCAATGGCCCCACTTAGGTCTCGGATGAGGCGGAAGCCGACGTGGGGACACCGTTCCTTCGCTCCGTCATGCGGCATTATCCGCCAGCCACTCCCTGAGCTTCGACCACCGCCGCCTTCCGCCCTGATTGCGCACCGCGATGGCCAGCGCCTTCTTCTGGCCCACGAGCACGACGAGCTTCCGTCCCCGTGTGACGCCGGTATAGAGCAGGTTCCGCGCCAGCATGGCGTAATGCTGCGTTACCAGCGGGATGACCACTGCCGGATATTCCGATCCCTGGCTCTTGTGAATGGTCGTCGCGTAAGCCAGCACCAGCTCGTCCAGTTCACCGAAACCGTAAACGACCTCCCGTCCATCGAATAAGACCGTCAGTTCGCCCTCTTCCACATCGATCCTGTCGATAACGCCGAGATCCCCGTTGAAGACGTCCCGGTCATAATCGTTGGCGATCTGCATCACCTTGTCGCCCGGCCCGTAGGTCCAGCCGAACCGCTCGACTTTCACCTCACCCGGCGGGTTCAGCGCCTGCTGCAATTCGATATTCAACGACCGTGCCCCAAGCCCGCCCCGGTTCATCGGGCAAAGCACCTGGACGTCGCGAACAGAGTCCAGCCCGAACCGCGCCGGAATACGATCCCTCACCACCGCCAGCAGTTTGCGCAGCCCGACCTCGGGCTCGACCGCTTCGACGAAATAGAAATCCGATCCCTCTTCCGCGCTCAGCTCGGGCATCCTGCCCTCATTGATCCGATGCGCATTGGTGATGATCCGGCTCTGTGCCGCCTGGCGGAACACCTCGGTCAGCCGCACCACCGGGACAGCACCGGAGCCAATGATGTCGGCCAGCACCTGCCCCGGTCCGACCGACGGCAACTGGTCCACGTCGCCCACGATCAGCAGGGCTGCGCTGTCGGGCAACGCGCGCAAAAGAGAGCGCATCAGCAGCACGTCCACCATGCTGGCCTCGTCCACGACCAGGAGATCGCAGGTCAGCGGGTTGGTGTCGTCCCGTTTGAAACTGCCATTCGCCGGATCCGTCTCCAGCAGACGGTGGATGGTCTTGCCTTCCAGTCCGGTGCTTTCCGACAGACGCTTCGCCGCACGACCCGTTGGCGCGCAGAGCTGCACGTCCGTGCCCTTAGCCGTCACGATCTTGAGAATGGCGTTGACCAGCGTGGTCTTGCCAACACCGGGACCACCCGTGATCACCAGCACCTTGCTGCTCAAGGCAAGGCGCACCGCCTCCTGCTGGCTGGGCGCCAAGGCAAGCCCGGTCTTCCTTTCCACCCAGGTCATGGCTTTTGCGGCGTCGATCTCGGGCCAGGGTGGTCGGCCGACGGCACACGCACGTAGCCGTTCGGCAATGCTCTGCTCCGCGCGATAGAGACCAGCAAGGAAGATGCAGCCCGTCTCCCCCACGCTGTCGGTGACCACGTCTCCTGCTTCCAGCTCCAGCGCGAGAGCTGTTTCGATCAGAGGGGTGGCAACCTCCAGCAGTTCGGCAGTGCTGGTCAGCAACTCCCCGACCGGCAGACCGCAATGCCCTTCGTCCATCGCCTCGCCGAGCGCGTAGGAGATTCCGGCCCGCACCCGGATCATGGCGTCAGGCGCGATCCCCATCTTCCGGGCGATCTGGTCGGCGGTCTTGAAGCCAATCCCCCGGATGTCCTTCGCGAGCCGGTAGGGGTTCTCACTGATCAGTTGGACCGCATCCTGCCCGTAGGTCTTGAATATCCGCACCGCCCGCGAGGTGCCGACACCGTTGCTGTGCAGGAACAGCATGATCTCGCGGATCACCTTCTGGTCCGCCCAGCCAGCGACAATCCGCTCGGCCCGCTTGGGGCCGATGCCCGTCACCTCCCGCAGGCGCCCTGGCTCCTGCTCAATCAGGTCAAACACTGCCTCGCCGAACGCTTTCACCAGTTTCTTGGCGTAGACCGGACCGATGCCCCGGATCATGCCTGATCCCAGATAGCGTTCGATGCCCTCGACCGTGGTCGGCGGGCTGGCCCTGAGAAATTCCGCCTTGAACTGGAGGCCGTGGGTGTGGTCGTTGAACCAGCGCCCCGACATCTGCACGAACTCACCTGCCGAAATCATGGCGGCATGGCCGACGACGGTAACAAGATCACGCTGCCCCCGCACCTTCACCCGCAGGACGCAGAAGCCGTTCTCGGCGTTGTGGAACGTCACCCGCTCTACGAGGCCAGCCAGCACTTCCGTGGGCGAAGAGTCGATGGCGCGTCCGCTCATCCGGCCTGCCGGAGGATCGGCACTTCCGTATCGTTCATGACTCGCCCTCCCCTCCCGTGACGCCGCCGCAAGCCAGCATTTGTACGACGCGCCTGTATCCGGGACTACCCATAACTACGATTCCGTACGCTTGGGCACGCATGAACGCGCCCTCTCGTATTGCCGTTTTCCATTGAAATAACAGTCTGTTGATTTTCACTGAGAACTGACCCGGGTAGGGCGGAAATTTTCATCGAGATTTGACCCATGCCTTCACACTCCCCGGCATCATCTGCCGGGGGGGGGGGTGGAGTGATTGACATGGAGCTTCTGAGTGTGATCCGCCGGTGGCATCGCCGGGATCATCTTCCGATCCGCGAGATCGAACGCCGGACGGGACTGTCACGCAATACGATCCGGAAATATCTCCGGGCAGAGAGCATTGAACCGCAGTTCCAGGTTCCCGAGCGTCCCAGCCGACTGGACCCGTTTGCTGACAGATTGAGGGGATGGCTGGTTCTGGAAGCGGCCCGCCCCCGCAAGAACCGGCGCACGGCGCGACGCCTGCATGAAGACCTTGTCGCGCTGGGCTATGATGGATCCTATGGACGGGTGGCCGCTTTCATCCGGCAATTCAAACATGAACAGCACCAGGCACGCCAGACAACGGGCCGAGGTGTTTTCGTGCCCCTGTGCTTCCAGCCTGGGGAAGCCTTCCAGTTCGACTGGGGCGAGGACTGGGCGGTCATTGCCGGCCGTCGCGTCAAACTGCAGGTTGCCCACACCAAACTCTCCTTCAGCCGGGCCTTCATACTCAGGGCCTATCCCCTGCAGACCCACGAGATGCTTTTTGATGCGCTGACCGAGGCCTTCCACGTGCTCGGTGGCGTGCCGCGACGGGGTATTTTTGACAACATGAAGACCGCCGTGAACCGGATTGGCTTTGGCAAGGCGCGTCAGGTCAATCTGCGCTTCATGGCCCTGGCCAGCCATTATCTGTTCGAGGCGACCTTCTGCAATCCGGCAGCGGGATGGGAGAAAGGGCAGATCGGGAAGACCGTGCAGGATGCCTGACGCCATATCTGGCAGGATATGCCTGCCTTTGCGGATCTGGAGGCGCTGAATGCCTGGCTGGAAGCCCGCTGCCTGGACTGCCAGGAACGGCTGCAGCATATCGAACTGGCCCGGAGCATCGCCGAGGTCCATGCCAGCGAGCGTCCTCACCTCATGGTGGCGGGGCGTCCCTTTGACGGGTTTGTCGAACAGACCAGGCGCGTCCCGCCAGCCTGCCTGATCCAGTTCGAAGGCAACCGCTACAGCGTGCCGGCCTCCTTTGCCAATCGTCCGGTCAGCCTGCGGGTTTATCCCGACAGGCTGCGCATTATCGCCGAAGGGCAGGTTCTGTGCGTGCATGACCGGATCATCACGCGTTCGCATGGCGTGCCAGGCCGCACGGTGTATGACTGGCGGCATTATCTGGCGGTCATCCAGCGCAAACCGGGTGCCCTGCGTAATGGCGCGCCGTTTACCGAATTGCCAGCCGCCTTCCGGACCCTGCAGGATCAACTGCTCAGGCGGCCTGGAGGCGACCGGGAAATGGCTGAAATCCTGGCCCTTGTGCTGCAGCATGATGAGCAGGCTGTCCTCTGCGCGGTTGAACTGGCACTTGAAGACGGCGTGGCGACCAGGACCCATGTTCTCAATACGCTTCATCGCCTGATCGATGCCACGAGAACCGTGGTTCCCCGGCTCGATGCCCCACAGGCTCTGGTGCCCGAACACGAACCGTGCGCCGATACAGGGCGGTATGACATCCTGCGAAGGGACAGCCGCCATGCGTCATGATCCTGCCGCCGCTTCACTTGTCGTCATGCTCCGTGAATTGCGGATGTATGGCATGTCCCAGGCCACGGCCGACCTCATCGAGCAGGGCGCACCTGCCTTCGAGGCGGCCATCCCCATCCTCTCACAACTCCTGAAGGCGGAACTGGCCGAACGCGAAGTGCGCTCCATCGCCTGCCAGACAAAGACAGCCCGGTTCCCCGCCTGTAAGGACCTGTCCGGGTTCTCCTTTGCCGACACCCAGGTCAACGAGCCCATGGTCCGCCAGCTCCATGGCGGGGACTTCATCGAGCGTGCCGAAAATGTCGTGCTGATCGGCGGCCCGGGAACCGGGAAAACCCATCTGGCGACCGCTCTGGCCATCCAGGCGATCACCCATCACCGCAAGAAGGCGCGCTTCTGGTCAACAGTCGACCTGGTCAATGCCCTCGAACAGGAAAAGACCGCCAGCCGGGCCGGGCAGATTGCCGACAGGCTGCTCCGCCTGGATCTCGTGATCCTTGATGAACTCGGTTATCTCCCCTTCAGCGCGTCTGGGGGCGCCCTGCTGTTCCATCTGCTCAGCCGCCTCTACGAGCGCACCAGTGTCATCATCACAACCAATCTGAGTTTCAGTGAATGGGGAGACGTCTTTGGTGACCCCAGGATGACAACGGCGCTCCTCGATCGGCTGACCCATCACTGTCATATCCTCGAGACAGGAAATGACAGCTACAGGTTCCGCGCCAGCACCGCCGCGTCAAAAAACAGAAAGGACAGATCCTCTTCTTGACCGCCCGCCCGACTATGCCTGAAATAGCATCTGGCTGGGTCAATT
>NZ_JAJJND010000039.1 GCF_029759835.1 Acetobacter sp. AN02 | reverse complement strand
GAAAACAGTCTGCACAGGAAGCCGGAAAGTACAACACTCACGGCACACGAGCAGCCCTTAACTGACGACACGCCGTAGAATAAACATCAAAAATTTTTATAACAGGCTCAATATTATTTCCCAGAAGAGAGCACATTATATTCAAAACAGAAGATTTATTACGAACTGAAAATCCAATATCAATTACTTGTAAGATTCTTATTTTCAAATCTTTATTTGTAACTTACTCCAGATTGAATTTACACCCTCCCCCAGATACTCAGAATCATTTATTTTTTCCAATACAGAAAGTACGAGTCCTTTATTTGCCATCCTCTAAATCTCCCAGAGCTGATGTGCAGAATGAGTCATGCTGATCTTTAAAGCATTGCTCTATAATATCTTTATTCCGGCATGACCTGTATTGATCAGGCAAAAATGCAGTTACATACATGAATTCCGGAGAAGCTTTAGCAGATGAAGCACCTTTCGAAGTAACACGATCAAAATTATCTTTTACCCAAATAGCCTGGTCGGGAACTCCCAAATCCGTTAATGCTTTTGTTATATTTCTTAGCCGCTCAGCAGATAAATTTCTGTTCTCTGGTTTTTCATTTCTATCAAAATTTCCTTCCAAAAAAATATAACTTCTTTCCTTTATAGATGTTTCTGCAATATATTTTATCGTTCTATTCGCATTTTTTCTTGGAATATTACTCCATTCTGGAAAATACATATATAACTTCTCCGGCATACAATAATCCGGACTTCTTACGTCTCCATATTTCGTAGAGAAATTACTATTCCGCAAAGGAAGAAAATGGAAAAAACAAGATAAAGTAAAAAAATATTCTTTTCTTCACATTATCCCCCCTTATATATTTTTGCTCTGAAAAGTATCAGCGATGCCCCGACACTGGTGTTTTCTGCAAAGCGGGCGGCTGCAGCAGCGAGTCCATGAAATACAGTACGCCGTTCGACTGGGGTACGCCTCGGACCCAGAAGTGGCTTATGCCTCCGGCACCGTTTCCGGCCTGCAGCTGACCCGAAGCGGGATCTCTGGAGAACACAAGCGGCAGACCGCTCAGCGTCTTCAGTTGAATGGCATGCGTGTGCGATGCCGCCACGGCAGCTTCCAGCCGCTTCATTGGCCATCTGCCATGAACGATCGTATACCCCGTCAGAGTGCGGACAAACGGCAGATTTCCGGGATCGCGCAGCATGTTGCCGATACTGGCGTCATAAGCCTCAATGGCATTATTCGGCACGGCAAAGACTGTCCACGGGCCGCTGCGCTGCAGCAGCGTGAACCAGCCGACCGACTGAAGCAGGACACGGTAATCCGCAAGCTCAAGATTTGTCAGCAGCGTATCGTTCAGAGGACGGTCACAGAATACAGGCGTGGCCGGATCCGGATAGGCTATCGCACTGTCCGGCGCTCCCTTGCCCGACACATCATAGGTCCGGACACCGGACACCGTAGGGGTGAGATAGGAACAGACGCCCGTGTGCTGCTGATACACATCCTGACGCGCGCCGCTCTGACAGCCGGCAAGACTGAGGAGACCTGCCGCAGTACATACCACCGCCGCAGACCGCCATCCGGTTTTAACTCTCATTCCCGCTCCGATCTCACACAACTTCCGATTGAGGTTTCAGCACCCGTTGCCACGAACTGTCCATCCTGTCACCTTCCCGTCCGTCAGCTCGAAGGTCGTCTGACAGGTGGTGTTGTAGGCTGTCGGCGGAATACCGCCACCGCCAAGGCCCCAGCCCGGACCGCCGCCCCAGCCCCAGCCGGGTCCGCCCCAGCCGCCGCCCCAGCCACCCATGCCCCAGCCCATTCCCCAGCCGCTGTAACCGCCGGAATAATAAATCTGGTTGTCGATATAGGCGAGGAACAGATGACCGCTGGCCTGGAAGGTGCGCGTCGGAACGCCGAACGCGCGCACGACATCCACCTCCGCCTTCCCGATCAGGGAGTTCATCAGGGCCTGCTGCTCTTTTGAAGGACCGTCCTGGCATCCTGCGAGTACCAGCATTCCGGCCATAAGATAAAACCGTTTTTTTATCATGCCGGTCTCTCCGCAAAATATGGGCGACACTGACCATAGCATGGGACTGCGCCGGGAACGAACAGCTTCTGAAGACAGGAATGTCCTACGCTATCCACAGAACGTCGCGGATATGCGGCGCACCCGTCGCAAGCATGACCAGACGGTCGAATCCGAGTGCGATACCCGAGCAGTCGGGAAGCCCCCCAAGCGCCGCAAGGAACCGCTCATCCGCACTCCAGTCAGGACGTTCAGGATAAAGAGCCCGACGTCGCCTGCGATCACCGGCAAATCTCTCTCTCTGCTCCGCCTCGTCCGTCAGTTCCTCAAAGGCATTCGCAAGTTCGATCCCGCCCATATAAAGCTCAAACCGCAGCGCAGTCCGCGGATCGGCCGGATTTTTCCGGGCCAGCGCCGCCTGGGAGGAAGGCCAGTGCGTCAGGAACGTCGGGCAATCGCGTCCGATGGCCGGCTCCACCCGCTCCAGAAGCAGACGGAAGAACAGATCCTCCCAGTCCTCTCCGTCCCGCAGAACACATCCGGCCTCAGCCGCCAGAGCGGCCGCATCGCCCTCAGTCGCCAGAACATCCGCACCAACGAAACGTGCAAACGCATCAGCCACAGTCAGCCGTTCGAACGGCACGTCAAGACGGATCATATCCTCTCCGCGCCGCACCTGTGGAGGCAGGCACAGCCGCATGAGCGCTTCTGTCTCATCCATCAGCGCAGCCATATCCGCTCCCGGACGATACCATTCCAGCATCGTGAACTCATGAGCATGGAGCGCACTGCCCTCGCCGTTCCTCCAGACGCGGGCAAACTGATAGACCGGCAGAGCCGTGGCGCTGACAATCCGCTTCATCGCGAATTCCGGACTGGTGTGCAGGAACAGCGGCTCACTCTCCCCGCCAGGACCGGTCCGGATGGTCGAAAACACATCCAGATGCACCTCCTCACCCGGTGCAGGCACGGCAAAGGGCGTCTCGACCTCAATACAGCCACGTGCCTCCAGAAAAGAACAAATCATCCGCCGTATCCCGTTTCGCCTCAGAAGCAGCGGAAGACGCTCGGTAATCCGGTCCGGATCTGCGGAAACATGCATGGATCTCACTCCGTCTGGTTTGCGGAAAGCCGTATCCGCCGATAAAAACGCCGCCATGCCCCGGCCCGTCAATTCCACATCCCCGTCTTTCCGGACCCTGCGCTCCCCGGAAGACCTTCTGCAGGCAGGACTGATCGCAAAGGAAGAGACCGACGCCATCAGACACGTGGCGGAGCAGTATGCAACAGCCATCCCCCCGGCCTTCGCGGAGCTGATCGGACATCCCTCGGACCCGATCGGTCTTCAGGTGATCCCCTCAGCCGAAGAACTGATCACCACACCGGAAGAGCGTTCGGATCCGATCGGAGATGAAGCCCTCTCCCCGGTCCCGGGCATTGTTCACCGTTATGCGGATCGTGTGCTTCTCAAGCCGACACTGATCTGCCCGCTCTACTGCCGCTTCTGCTTCCGGCGCGAACATGTCGGCCCCTCCGGCGGACTTCTGACGGAAGCGCAGCTCGAAACCGCACTGGACTGGCTGAGAAATCACGAGGAGATCCGGGAAGTCATACTCACGGGCGGCGACCCGCTGATGCTCTCCCCCCGGAGACTGCGCGACATCCTGAGTGCGCTGGAAGAGATCCCGCACATCACCACGCTGAGGCTGCACACCCGCGTGCCCGTCGCTGCCCCCGAACGCATCACGCAGGATCTGCTGGAAAGCCTGGAGACCCGGAGAGTTCTCTGGATCGCAATCCATGCCAATCACGCACGGGAGTTCTCGCCCGACGCCCTCAGGGCCATCTCTGACCTGCGCCGGAAAGGACTCCCGCTGCTCGGGCAGTCCGTGCTGCTCAGAGGGGTGAACGACAATACGGACTCGCTGGAAGCCCTGCTGCGCGCGATGGTCGAGGCCGGAATCAAGCCCTACTACCTGCACCATCTCGACCCGGCGCCGGGCACGGCACGTTTTGCCGTCCCGGTTGAGGAAGGACAGGCTCTGCTGCGCAGCCTCCGCGGACGCGTCACCGGCCTGGCATGGCCGACCTATGTGCTCGACATTCCCGGAGGGCACGGGAAAGTGCCTCTGTCTCCGGAATATCTCAGCCCCGACGAAAACACCGTGGAAGATCCTTCAGGACAGCGCCACGTATTCCGGTCGTAATACAAAAAAAGCGGGGCCAGATTCTGACCCCGCTCTCATTCCATTCCGTTCAGGACTGTATCAGACTGCTTTTTTCAGATTGGGACTGGCCTTGAAGCGAACCGTCTTTCCGGCCTTCACCTTGACCGGCTCACCGGTGCGGGGGTTCAGCGCCTTGCGGGCCTTCGTCTTGCGCACGGTGAACGTACCGAAAGACGGAAGAGTGAAACCACCATCCCGCTTCAGCTCCCCGATAATTGCTTCCATCAGATCTGCAGCTGCTTTATTTGCAGCAACGCCTGTGCAGTTGATTGAATCCTGAATGACAGCAGCGATGAAAGCCTTACTCATTGTAGCGCCTGAACCTCTCTGAAGGATGAATGACTGTGCCGGATTACCGCGTAAGGTATATTCAATATTCTGACTTTTCCGGCTTCTACCCTGACCCGGACGAAGAAACCAGAAAAAAATGACTGTGAAAAGACAATTCTGCAGCATCTTCCGGATGAAACGGCATACAGACGGTCATAACAGTCCCATATGGCACCGCCAGACCCCGTTTTCTCTTTTTTCCTTTAACAGAAAGTGAAAGCCTGGAATGATCTCATCTCCGATCTGCCTTTTTGCAGCATGGTGCCCCGACGGATTCCTGCCCGATCATCTCACTCATTATTTGTCCGAACTGAAATCCTGCGGCTTTGATATCATCCTGGCCCTGTCCGGAGCCTCATCCCCTGTAGCACAGACAGAGCAGTTCTGCAGAAAAAACGATATCCGCCTCTGCCCCAGACCCAATGCCGGCATGGATTTCGGCGCCTGGTCCGACCTGCTCCGCCAGGGTATCCCGGAAGATGCCCCGCGCGTACTGCTGGCCAACGACAGCGTCATCGGCCCGCTGAGCCCGCTGGAACCGCTCATCCGCCATATGGACCGCCAGGACGCGGATATATGGGGGATGGCAGGCTCGGCCCTTCTCCGCCCTCACCTGCAGTCGTGGTTCCTCAGCTTTCGTCGGGATGCCCTAGAAAGACCGGCCATCCGAAGGGTATTTACGCAGAATTTCGCGACAATGACCCGGGAAGAGATCATCTGGCACGGAGAACTCGGTCTCGCCACGGCCGCACGGGTCGAAGGCCTGAAATGTATCGCAGCCTGGAACCCCTCACGCCTGGCTGACCGGCTGATGCCTGTCAATCCCATGCACCTGCAATGGGAACACCTCCTCAGAACGCGGCATACCCCGTTTCTCAAGGCCGAACTGCTGCGCGATAACCCGCTCAGGCTGCGCCATCTGGAGCGCTGGAAAGATTTCTGCGCGGAATCCGGTCTGGACCCTGAACGCATCACGCAATGGCTGCAGCGCAACGCAAGACCGGCCGTACGCAGCCCGTCCCTGCCCTTCAGAACCCTGCTGCCCCTCGTAGCCAGACTACAGAGAATCGGAGAACGACGCAGATCACCGCCTGTATAGCCCTCGTGTCAGAGAGCAAGCTCCCGCGCCACCGCAGTCGCAACCTCGTGTCGCAGATGCACGATCGCCTCTCCGCCCCCGCCCGACGGGTGAACCCTGTTCGTCAGAAGCAGAACCCAGGTATCAGAGGCAGGGTCCATCCACAGGGACGTTCCGGTAAAGCCCGTATGTCCGAACGATCCCACAGGAAAAACATCTCCCCGCGGCGTCGCGTAATGTGAGGAAATATCCCAGCCCAGTCCGCGCTGCTCCGCCAGCCCAGCAGGAGACTGAGGCGTGGTCATGAGCAGAACCGTCTTCTGCGCAAGCGGAAACGAACTTTTCCTGCCGGCCCGCCGGTCCATGAAGGACTGCGCGAACAGAGACATATCCGCAGCATCGGAAAACAGCCCCGCATGCCCGGCTACACCGCCCATACGCCGGCTCGTCGGATCATGCACGACCCCGCGCAGAAACCGCCCTGTCTCATCGCGCTGCGTAGGCGCGATGATCTCCGGGGAAACCTGCCGTTGAAGCGGAAGAAATTCTGATCCGGACATGCCCAGAGGCGTCAGGGTATGCTGCTGTGCATACGCATCCAGCCTCTGTCCCGACAGCTTCTCGACCAGAAGGCCAAGAACAATAAAATTGATGTCACTGTAAATAAATTTCGTATCAGGAAGACAGAGCGGAACAGATGCGAAAGCTCTCCTGATCCCCTCATCCCGTCCGGTCCACGGATCAGACAGATCCACATCCGGCGGCAGCCCGGAATAATGGGTCAGAAGCTGACGGATCGTCAGACCGCGCTTACCGTTCACACCGAAATCAGGGAGATAAAGGGAAACAGGATCATCCAGACGGAAAAGATCACGCTCCCATAACTGCATGACGGAAGGCGCCGTCACGATCACCTTCGTCAGGGACGCCATATCAAACCGCGTATCCGGACTCATAACCTCCCTTACCGGCTCCAGCGCGCGATATCCGAACACACCCCGATGCACGACCCGGCCTCCGTGCCCGACAGCGAGAACCGCTCCGGGAAGGTCCCCGCGCACCACAGCCGCACTGATCAGCTCATCCGCCTTCCATGGCGCATCCGCTCCCGCCGCTCCGGTCATAAGACCTGCCCCCGCCGCCAGAGTTCCGAGCAGAACCTCTCTCCGTCCCGCCCGGATACGATCATCCGCCATTCCCGTCTCCCGTATGTCCGTCAGTCTCAGCCTGCCGCCCTGACAATATTCCCGCAAGCCTGTTGATCTGCCCTGCGGGCGGACGCACTGTTCTGCGTCAGCATCTCTCCGGAAGGATAAAGTCATGACATCAGTCCGCACACTCACCGCACAGGACGGGCACAGCTTTTCCTTAATCGAGGCCGGATCCCCGGAAAGTCCGCACGCCATCGTCATCGTGCAGGAAATCTTCGGTCTGACCGGCAATATGCGTAATATATGTGGCTTCCTCGCCGGGCAGGGTTTCCATGTCATCTCTCCGGCTCTGTTCGATCGTGTCACACCCGGCCAGGTGCTCGGATACACTCCGGAGGACGTGCAGCGCGGGCTTGACCTCCGGAGTCAGATCCCCCTGCAGGCCTCCATCATAGATCTGTCCGCCTGCGCCGCTGCACTGAACCGAAAGAAAGTCGGAATCCTCGGATTCTGCTGGGGCGGAACACTCGCCTGGGAGGCCGCCTGCCAGACGGAGCACTTTGCCGCTGCAGTCGCATGGTACGGGGGAGGCATTGCTGAACATCTCGATCAGATGCCGCACTGTCCCGTCCAGATGCATTTCGGCGGACAGGATAAATCCATCCCCCATCTCGATATTACGAAAATTCGTGAAGCGCACCCGGAAACGGAAATTTTCGTCTATGACGATGCCGGGCACGGCTTCGGTAACAGAGACCGCTCCTCATGGAATGCGGATGCCTCGGATCTTGCCTGGGAACGCAGCCTTGAATTCCTGAAAAAGCGCGTCTGAAAGTCTGAGACAAGGCAGAACACAGAAAGGGCCGGGAAATCCCCGGCCCTTTCCGTCTGCTCAGCACATACCGGCAGGATCAGAGATTGACACTGGCCTGCAGGAACACATAACGGCCGATGATCTGCTCCATATACATATTTGCGTTGGTGTTGGTTGAACCATCCGCAACGAACGGAGCTTTCTTATCGAGAATATTGTTCACACCACCCTCAAAGTTCCAGCGTCCGAGCCTGTAGCCGGCCGTCAGGTCATGAGAGAAAATACCGGGTGTGGAGCAGTAGGCATATGTCTTGCAGGACACATCGCTGGTCCCGTCATTCCACTTCATACCACCTGTGTAGTTCATCATATAGGTCAGACGGAAATTATCATGCGCCCATGTCAGCGTCGCGTAATCACGCACACGCGGACGCCCTGCACCATATCCCTGATACAGCATCCGGCCGGTGTAGTTCAGCCACGCACCGCCCGGCTCATTCTGCTGCAGATAGGAAATGAGCTGCTGGAAATTATTGTTCAGCGTGAGCGTATCGCGCAGACCAAGACGCAGACGATAGGTCAGGTCGAAATCTATACCGCTGGTCCGTATTCCGCCGACGTTCTGATAGATATTCTCAACCGTTGACAGCTGCCCGGCAGAGTTACGCGGATTGATACTGTCACATTGTGTTGCCGAAGCACCGGTGGCGCACTGGTCCAGAATATACTGGGTCGGCAGCGTATTGATGGTGTTCTTCACGTAGTAGTGCCAGTAATTGACACCGATCCGCAGACCCGGCGTCCAGCGCGGCGTGATAACCGTACCAATCGTGTAGGTCTTGGAGGTCTCCGGCTGCAGCTTCGAATTGCCACCCGCAATCACAGGAACCTGAGGGTTGGGCTGCGTAAAAGTCGCCGTATTGATGCCCTGTCTGGAGCAGTACATCTGCACCGCGGCAGCCTGCGCGCCATAGCTGGAAACCTGTGAGCAGGGATCATTTGCCGAAGCATATCCCAGAGCCTGGCCACCATAGAGTTCTGCGACACTCGGCTGCCGAAACGACGTACCCAGCGTTGCGGAGAAGCTGATATCCCGCACCGGAGCCCAGTCGATGGCCACTTTCCAGATCTGCGTGCTGCCGAAGGTGTTGTAATGCACCCAGCGTCCCTGACCATCGATCATCAGATCCTTCGCAAGGAATGCATCATGCAGAAGCTGCAGCTTTCCTTCGATATAGACCTCGGTCGAATTAAAACCGCCGCCGGTATTTGCAGAGGAGTTACCTGCGGAGTCACCACTCATGGAGACAGGGTCAGCGTGATAGCTGCCCTGCTCGCTGCGATGCTCCACACCGGCAGCAATGCCGAAATGGCCACCATGAGCATACGGCATACGCACGATATCATCGTTATGCACACGCGCGTTGAAATCACGCAACTGATAGTCCGAATGATCATGCTCGTTAAACACGGCATACTGTTTCGCCCGGCCGGTCAGATCCTGCAGCGGGTTGCCAAGCTCACATCCGGCAGAGGCAACACAGACCGACGGGTCATAGGTAACAGGACTGCTGGAACTGGTCGGATCAGTCTGACGGATTCCGTAAATTTCCATCAGATGACGATAATTCACAAGGTTGAGCGTATTATATGTTGCCTGGCTGGTGCCATAGCTCATGGACACGTCATACATCCACTTGCCGACAATCACACCCTTCGAACCGGCCGTCACCTGCCAGGTGTCCGTGGCCTGGTTGGTCTCACGGGCCCCCAGTTCCGTATAGCGGCGATACATATACGGATCGGTGCCCATCTCCGAAGAATAATACGGAGCATTTTCCGGAAGAGAGAGCGGGTTCGGCAGATTGGACGGGAAAATACTGCCACCAACCGGCATCGGAGCCAGCGTCTGTTCCGTCGCCTTGTGCGTATAGCGCACGTTTGCATACAGATTCAGATGCTTGTTGATGTCGTAATGGGCGTCACCACCGAGGGAAGCCTGCTGGTTATACCCCGCCAGGGAAGATCCGCGGGCGTAGTTATAACGATCCGCAGACGTAAACTGATGGAAGCCCCCGCCGGGATTAGCCGCAAGATTTGTTCCGCTGGCATCGGACATGATGTGGGATGCTGCGGAATATCCGGACCCGAAAGTCGGGGCCTGACCGATCTCCACATCACCACCCCACGGATTGGAGAGATATCCGCGATCCTTCTGCTGAACACCTCCCTGCGTGGTATACTGACCAAAGACGCTGATGTTTCCGCGATCATGGTCAAAATTAAAGCCATAATGCCCGGAGATCTTGCCCGTCCGGTCATCTCCCACATCGGTCAGACCACCGCGAACAAGAATATTCCCGCCCTGAACATTATGCTTCATCTTGATGTTGATCACACCGGCAACGGCGTCAGCGCCGTAAAGCTCGGACCCGCCATCCTTGAGGATCTCGACACTCTCGATCATATCCGTCGGGATCGTGCTCAGATCCGCACAGGACACGCCTGAGTCCTGTGTCTGCACCATTCTCTTGCCATCAACCAGAACCAGTGTCCGGCTGCTGCCTAGGTTACGGATGTCCGAGCACGACAGACCATCACCGCCATTCTGCTGCCCTGAAGAAGTACCGGAACTCCCCATCGACGGAAGACGCATCAGGTAATCACCAAGGGTCACCGCAGAGGTCTGCTGAATATCCTGTGCCTTGACCGTCTGAACCGGGTTCGGGCTGTACCGGTTCGAGCGGAGCGCTGATCCGGTAACGACGATATCCTCGGAGTCCTGAGAGGCCACACGTGCCTGCCGGACCGTCGCCGCCCTGGTCGCGGACGAAATCGTCGCCTGGGATGCGGGAGCAGCCGGAGCAGCAGAAACCGGATGCACTGCTTTGCGTGCTGGGTGTTTTTTAGCGGCAGAAGCAGAAGATGTAACAGGATGCCTTGTCGCGGCATCCGCAATCACCGGCATACCGGCAGCAACAACGGGCAGAATGTAGAGGAGAAAGACGGAGCGCGAGGGGCGTCTTGCGCTCAGATCAGTTCTGGACATTCAGGGAGCTCTCCTGAGCAAAGAGGTCTGAGAATCCTTGCAAGGATTCAGCGTAACTCCCCTTTGAGAGCATCCTGGTTCCGTGTCGACACCAAATCGAAACAATATAGGCTGTTTTGCAATAAAGTGGTACTTTTTTGTGACACTCCTGTGACGGGACCGCTCAGAATGAAACGGCCGCCCTCCCGGACGGCCGCTTGATATCTCGCCTGAATTTTAAAGGAAATTATGCCTCGGAAGGCTTCGCTCCTCCGACCAGCCCCTGGATCACCGAGATCACCAGCACCACAACAAGATTGATGCCAAGAGCGATCAGGCCAGTTGAGACAACCCAGGATATATCCCCGAATCCGACAGGATGTACGGGCTTCAGACCATCCATCCAGCACAGGGCAAGACCGGAAACCGATCCCGCAGCCCAGCCCGCAAGCAGAGCCGAAGAGGTCATGCGCAGTTTCGTCACGCCCAGAACCAGCGCCGGGAATGTCTGCAGGACAACCACACCGCCAAGAAGCTGCAGATCGATGGCAAATTTCGCGTTAAGAAACAGAACGCAGATCAGTGCGCCAAGCTTCACCACGAAACCCGTGACGCGCGCGCCAGTCACGGTCTCATATCCCTTGGGCAGAATATTGTGTGTCACCAGATTGGCCGCACCGATCGCCATCACCGCCGCCGGAACCAGAGCACCGACCGCAATCGCCGCGAAGGCAAACCCGACAAACCAGTTCGGGAAGATCGTCTGGAACAGATAGGGCACGACCATATTCGTATTGGTCGTGTGAATTCCCGCAGCATACGCCATGTAGCCCAGCAGGGCGATCAGACCCAGCACGATCGTATAGGCCGGAAGGAACACGGCATTCTGCCGGATCGTGTCAGCGGAACGCGCCGCAAGAATACCGGTCAGCGTATGCGGATAAAGAAACGCCGCCAGAGCGGAAGACAAAGCCAGGGTCGCATAAGGCACCACCTGCCCGGAAGACAGAACATGCCCTCCTCCGGCGGACGGCAGAGCCTTCTCAGCAATATCAAACATCGCGCCATAGCCGCCGAGGTGAACCGGGATGATCGTGACCGCCGCAATCACCGCGACATAGATCATGATGTCCTTGATGAACGCCGTCAGCGCCGGAGCATGCAGACCGCCGAGCCATGTATAGGCAGCAAGGGAAATGAAGGCGATCACCAGAGAGATGTTCCCCGGCAGACCAAGCGCCTCAACCACGGTCCGGATCCCGATCAGCTGCAGCGCAATATAGGGCATAACCGCAACCAGACCGCTGATCGCGCAGGCAAGCTCAAGCCCCCGCGATCCGAAACGGCCACGCACGATATCCGCCGCCGTAGCATACCCCCCTGCCTGAGCGACCTTCCACAGCTTCGGCATCACCATGAAAATAAAGGGATAGACGATGATCGTATAAGGCAGCGCGAAAAAACCGAAACCACCCTGCGCATACACCAGGGCCGGAACGGCAATGACCGTATAGGCCGTGTAGAAATCACCGCCGACAAGGAACCAGGTGATCCAGGCACCGAACTGACGGCCGCCAAGCCCCCAGTCCTCGGCCCCCTCGCCATGCCCCCCGTGAGCCGCCGGAGGAGACTTACCGCCCTTACCGCCGATCCGGCCGCGCCACAGCGCCACCGTGGAGCCCAGAATGATCGTCAGCCCGAAAAACAGGATGAAAACGGTCAGCGCAATGCCGTCAGGCGCCGGGATCCCGCTCATGAGTGCTCTCCCTTCTTCCAGACAAGCCAGATGAGCGCGGATGTCACCGGAACCCAGGTCAGCTGGTACCAGTAGAAGAAGGGAAAGCCGAGAAACACCGGATCATGCATGTTGTAGAACGGAACCCACAACAGCCCGATGAACGGAGCCAGCAGCAGCAGATTGAGATATTTCATGGAACGGGAACGTCCGGATTCTTATTGGTTATTAGTCTGGAAAGTTCATTCATTCAGAGCCGCTCATTCTGTCAATGGGATTACAGACGATTGTTCAGGCCGGTTGCGCCTGCGGCACACCATCCCCAGCTATCCTCATGGAGCCGCTCCGCTCCTGAGCAGACGGCTCGCCGCACGGCCCGTGCCGCATTTTATGCCGCTTCCGAAAAGGATTTTTCCATGAGCATATTATCCGACCCTCTCCGTATCGGAGCCTTCGAGGCCTCAAACCGCGTTTTCATGGCCC
The DNA here is from genome assembly GCF_029759835.1 of Acetobacter sp. AN02. GTDB lineage: Bacteria > Pseudomonadota > Alphaproteobacteria > Acetobacterales > Acetobacteraceae > Acetobacter. Next base: position 8,108 of record NZ_JAJJND010000039.1, on the reverse strand, counting down.
CGCTCACACGGGCACGCGCCACACGGGAACATGTACCGACGCCCCTGATGGCGGAATACTACGCCCAGCGCGCCGGAGCCGGACTGATCATATCGGAAGCCACGGGAATCAGCCGTGAGGGCCTCGGATGGCCCTGCGCACCGGGATTGTGGAGCGACGCACAGGTCGAGGCCTGGCGCCTGATCACCGGAACGGTGCACGGAAAAGGCGGACGGATATTCGCCCAGATCTGGCATATGGGCCGTATGGTTCACTCTTCCGTGACCGGGCACCAGCCGGTCTCCTCCTCCGCCACGACCGCACCGGATGAAATCCACACACTGACCGGAAAGCAGCCCCCGGAACGCGCCAGGGAGCTGAGCACGGAAGATATCCGCCGGATTCTCGGGGATTACGAAAAAGCAGCCCGCAATGCCCTGGCCGCAGGGTTTGACGGCGTGCAGATCCACGCGGCAAACGGCTATCTGATCGACCAGTTCCTGCGCGACAGCACCAATTATCGGACGGATTCCTACGGCGGCTCCCCGGAAAACCGGATCCGCCTCCTGCGCGAGGTCACGGAACGTGTCTGCTCGGCCATCGGAGCCGACAGGACGGCCGTGCGCCTCTCACCCAACGGCGCGACCCAGGGATGCATCGACACACATCCCGAAACCATCTTCGTACCGGCGGCAAAAATCCTGAACGATCTGGGAATCGCCTTCCTGGAACTGCGCGAACCCGGCCCTCAGGGCACGTTCGGACGCACGAGCCAGCCCAAACTGCACGGGCAGATCCGGGAGGTCTTCACGCGCCCTCTGGTCCTCAATCAGGAATTCACACGGGAAAGCGCCATCGCGGCACTCAGGGACGGGTCCGCAGACGCCATCTCGTTCGGGCGGCCCTTCATCTCAAATCCGGACCTGCCCCGCAGGCTGGAGGAAGACCTCCCTCTTGCGAAGGATAATATCAGCACATGGTACTCGGCAGGCCGGGAAGGCTACACGGACTACCCGTCCCTGCCCGCCTGAACCTGCAATACCTCCCGGCGGAACACCGTCCGCCGGGACACAGAACCGGCCTGTTACCGGCCACGGGGAACAGGATCAGCAATCACCACCGGTCCGGCCCGCTCCTCAACCTGCATCTGCGGCGAAACGGTACGATTGAGGATCAGGAACGTAATGGCGTCGGAAGTCGTCACATCAACATCCTGACCGGTCTTCAGACGATGCAGAAGAGGCATGAAATTCCTCTGCCTGACCGTGATCGTACGTTTCCTGCCCGTATCGTCCCGCACCGTCACCATATGCTGGTCCACATCAATGGCCACGATCTTCAGGCGCTCGCGATGGAAGGAAATCAGCGTCCCGTGCGGATGCCGGTGGACATAGTTGCGGGCCTCCGTGATCGTGGATTCGGGCTCAGAACTGCCCGGAAGGGCGATCGTCGCCGCCAGCGTCTGATAATAACGGATTTTCAGCAGATCCCCTGGCTTGAATGTCGGCAGATTCTTCGCATGAGGCGGCACCTCAGCCGTCAGCAGACCTCCGTCCTGATTTCTGAGCAGAAGCTCGCCGCTATGGGGATCAATGGTCTCAACCGTCGCAACCGTTTCCTGATTGCCCGTAATGACCGCTGCTTGGGCATGTGCCTGCCCGACGAGGACAGAATCACCCGCCGCCGCCAGGCACATGACGGCGAACGCTGAGGAAAGCACCCGCCCCTGACGGCGGAAAGACTGAAAATTCATAATGAACCTGTCGCTCATCTGTTCAGAAACACGGCCACCCTACATGCTCAGGACGCCCGGGGCTATGGTCATTCCGGTGTAAATACCATTCTTCAGACACCCGTCCGGTCATTTCAGGAAACCACCCTGCAGTTATTTATTGCAATTAAGAGTTATTCTTATTTAAGGTGGCGTCATCACATGGAGGCCGGGTCGACCCGGCCGGAAAGATCATGACCTGTTCATCGCGATTCCTTTCCGATCTCACCGGCAGCGAGCAGATGGCTGTCTGGACCATACGCCGTCTGGCGCGCCCCGCAGACGAGCATCACTCCCCGGGCACGGAAAGATTCCGCCTGCCCTGCTTCCGCACCGATTTCGCCCCGATGGCAAAAGCACTCACGCAGGCCGTCCGCTCCGCCCGCAGCCTGTGCGGAACGGATGATATTTCCCTGCCGCCTGCCACCACGCTGTCCCCGACGGAAGATCTGCTGCTCCGCGCCACGGCAGAAGCACAGAATGATCAGGAGCAGGGCATGACCAGCCTTCTCTCGACTCATTTCATGCACCCGCTGGTACTTCTGAGGTTTTCCGACGCACTGATGCAGCTGGCCGCCTGCCTTGCAGGAGCGGGATACTGGCTGTCCGATCATCGTCCGGCCCGGGATGCGCGCCGCCACATCTTCACGCCGCAGCCTGCATCAGCCGCCCTGTCCTCACGCATCCGCCCGCCGGAAAGAAACATCCGTCTCTCCGCCTCACAGATCCAGGGGACGCAGCGCTCTGCCCCGCAGTTCTCTGATCGGAAGCCCTCCGGACACATGGCACTCGCCTGAAGCAGCCCCGCTCCGGAGCACCGGGACATCTCCCGGCAGACCTTACCGCCCCCGGGCAGGTCCGCCGGGGGAACATATGAAACATTTCTGCGTATTTGCAGAGCGCTTCCGTTTCTTCAGATTTGAGTTCATATCCGAGAAGAGATAATACACGGAAAATACCGTGCGCCCTGATGCGGAGATGTGGCTTGGAAAACGTTAAACGCATGCTGACTCCGCTGGTCGCAGGCATGCTTCTCTCCGGATGCGGAACCGATCCCGCTCCGTCTTACCCGATCATCGGTGCCTATTTCCCCTCATGGATGCTGTGCGCCATCGTCGGCATCCTTGCGGCCATCATCTTCCGGGTCATCTTCGTCATAACCGGACTGGACGGCCTGCTCTCCTTCCGGTTCTTCACATACGTCGCACTCGGAACGATCGCCGGTCTGCTCCTCTGGTCTGCCGCATTCGGGCCCTGAGATCATGAAAACAGTCAGAACGGAAAAAAAATCCCGTATCGGTATGATCATCGCCGTCATCTGCATCGGCGCGGCCATCATCTACGGTATTCACGTCACGACAGTCAGCAGTGAACATCCCTCAACCGACGATGCCTCCATCGACGCGGAGGTCGTGCACACGGCCTCCACCGTCGCAGGCCGCCTCATTGAGCTGAACGTGAAGCTGAACCAGCGCGTCCGCAAGGGAGACGTGCTCTACCGCATCGATCCCAGACCCTATCAGCTGACCGTCGAAGAGGCCGAGGCCGGACTGGCACTGGCCGAAGCCCAGCTCGCCAACGCGCAGCGCTCCCTCTCGGCCAAAACCTCCAACGCCCAGGCCGCCGCGGAACAGGTCAGACGCACACAGGACAACCGGGATCTGGCAGCCAGAACGGTCGCACGCCTCCGTCCGCTGGCCGCACAGCGCTATATCCCGCTCCAGGAGTTCGATACAGCGCGCGTCAGGCTGCAGAACGCGGAAACATCCCTCGCCCAGGCAAAGGAAAGCCAGGCTGCCGCAGACGTCGTCATCGGAGACCTCAATACCGCCCTCGCGAACAGGGACGCCCGCCGCGCCGCCCTCGACCGCGCGCGCTATGAACTGGAACAGACCACGGTCATCGCGGATCACGACGGATATATCACCAGCCTGCGCGTCCGCACCGGAGAGGTCCTCGCCCCGTCCCGCCCGCTCTTCACCCTGATCACGGATAACGAGTGGTACGCCTCCGCCAACTTCCGCGAGACCGACCTCAAACAGGTCCATCCCGGAGACTGCGCCACGGTCTATTCCATGATCAACCCGCAGAGCCCCGTCCGCGGAACCGTCGAAAGCATCGGATACGGCGTCTCCTCGCTCGATACCGCAAACATGCCCGGAAGCCTGCCGATGGTCGTGCGCGAGATGGACTGGGTCCGCGTGGCGCAGCGCTTCCCCGTCCGTATCCGCCTCGAAAACACGCATCCCGAACTGCTGAGAGTAGGCGCCACCGCCACGGTTGAGATCCGGCATGGCGCCGCCTGCCGCTGATCCGGCGGGCAACCTCCGATCCTCGTTCGGTTTCGCCCGTCTGCACCTGAAAACCCTGCTCCGGCTGATCCGGGATCCCGTTCCCGGACGCCTGGCCTATGCTCTGCAGACGGCCGCGGGATGTGTCGTCGGCGTGCTGGCCGGAGAGATCTGGCAGATCCCGGGCCTGGCCCTCACAGCGATCGTGACACTGGCCGGATGGCAGAAAAACCGTGTCAGCAATATCATTACCGGTATCGTCTTCAATATCATGTTCCTGATCGTCGTGTTTACCCTCTTCCCCCTGATCAGGCTGACCCTCGATCACCCGCCGCTCATCGCGGCTGCCGTCGGCATCCTCTCCTTCATCTTCTTCTTCCTCGGCTCGGCCAGCAAAGCCAAATCGGTCGCCAATCTGATCGGCATGCTCTTCATCTACGGACTTGTATCCATAGATGATATTCCCGTCGGAGAGGTGATCACGCGAGGCCTGCTCTACTTCCTGCTGTGCACAAGCCTGCCCGGCGTCGTCATGATCGTCCTCGGGCTGCTGATCAGCCCCTCGCCCAAAACCGTGCTCTGCACCGACATCGCCACACGCCTGAAACTGAGCGCCCGTCTGCTCGAAAGCGATGATCCGTTCTTCCGTGACAGCGCCGTCACCCTGCTGCGCCAGGGCGATGCCGGCATGCTCAAGCTCGCCGGACTGGCCGGCAAGGAAAAACTCTGGAAACCGGAAGACCTGAAAGCCCTGTCCTGGTCAGCACGCTCCTCACTCGCGGTCCTGAGCCTGACCCTCTCGGGCAAGGCCGATGCGGACATCCCCCGGGAAACACTGATCCGACTGCTCAGAGAGGCCGCCGATATCTTCGCAAAAGGTGACTATCCCGCCGCGATCACATCCCCCGATCTCTCCCCGGATTCCACCTCGGTCATGACCAGGGTGCTGACGAACTTCTCATCGCCGCCTGCACCTCCGGCCGAAATCCAGCCGACTGAAACCGGATCTGACGAAGCTAAACCTGCTGAGAAAAAAAAACCGAAATCAGGTTTTTTCTTCCCCGACGCATTCAGCAATCCGGATCACGTCCGCTACGGCATCAAAGGCGCAGGCGCCGTCCTGATCGCCTATTTCCTGCTCAAGGTCACGGACTGGAGCGGGATTCATACCATCATGATCACCTGCTTCTTCGTCGCACAGCGAACGATGGGAGAAATGATCTCCAAACTCAGCCTGCGTATCTCCGGAGCCATAACCGGCGGGCTGATCGCCATCGGCAGCATCGTCTTTATCGTGCCGCATCTGCGGGATATCACGTCCTTCCTGATACTGGTCGCCATCGTGACGCTGGTCTCCGCCTGGGTCAAAAGCGGAGACCAGCGCATCTCCTACGGCGGATTTCAGATCGGACTGGCCTTCTTCCTCACCCTGCTGAAAGGCTACGGCCCGACAACCGACATGGAGACAGCCCGTGACCGTATCGTCGGTGTCCTCGCAGGTAACCTGATCACCTACGCCATGTTCACAACCTTCTGGCCCATCAGCGCGTGGAACGATATTTCTGACTGCCTGAAAAAACTCGCAACGGCACTCCGCACCATGCAGAACGCAGACAGCCTCAGCGAACGTATCCGCTATAACGGAGAGGTTCAGTCCGCCCTGGCCTCCGCAGAACGCTGCATCGAGCTCTCCCGGCTTGAGCCCCACCACATGCGATCCGACATGGCCCGACTTGAGACATGCGCAAATGCGGTGCATGAAGCCGCCCTGAACGCACAGGAGCTGATATCAATGCCTGAATGCAATACAGCACCGGCCATCGCCACGCTGGAAACGCTTGCAGCATGACACACAGATCCATCGCCGCCACGCTCCTGCTCCTGACCCTGTCCGGCTGCGCAACCGACGCACTCCGCTCCGCTCCGCAGCGCCCGGATCAGCCCTGGCACCCGGATGTCTCCGACAAGGGAGAGATTCTGCCCGGACGCGCACAGGGACGGCAGAGCCTCGCTCTCCCCCCGGGCTTCGTCCTGCCATCCAACAGCAACATCAGCCCGCGCCTGCCTCATCCCGATATCGCACCGGGCCACGCCTACCAGCTGGCGGAAATTATCGACATGGCGGAGGAATCCAGCCCCGTCACCCGCACAGCCTGGAATGCAGCCCGCGACGCAGCCCTTGCCGTCGGCATCACCCGCGCAAGCTACCTGCCGACACTGACCGCATCCGTCGTCGGCGGCTATACGAGGAGCCGGAACAGCCTCAACAGCGCATCACTGAGTGACGTCGGACAGGCCGGCACGGTCAGCACCGGCAATCTCGGAAACAGCGGATGGACTTCCGGCACGGGCGAGGTCCAGACCCTCGGCCTCCAGTGGCTCCTGTTCGATTTCGGAGAACGTGAAGCCCGTATCAGCATGGCGCAGCAGACGCAGATCGCCAGCAACGTATTATTCACCGGCGCGCACCAGAAGGTCATCTACGACGTCACCCTGGCCTATTACGCCCACGCAGCCGCCGTCGCCCGCCTGAAACTGACCCGCGATGCCCTCGTCAACTCCAGGAAAGTCGCCGCCGCCGCCGAAGCCCGCCTGAAGCAGGATCAGGCCACGGTGCAGGAAGTCGCACAGGCCCGGGCAACCGTCGCCCAGAATGAACTGCGCGTCGTCGAGGGAGAAGGAAGCGTACGCGACACCTATCTCTCCCTGATGACCGCAGCAGGCCTGTCCCCGACAACACAGTTCGATATCGCCCCGGTCACGGGCCGGACCATCAGGGTTGAGGATGCCACCCTGACAGACGACATGATCCGCAAGGCCGTATCCAGACGCCCGGACGTTCTCGCTGCCTATGCCAGCGCCAGAAGCGCCGAAGAAGGCGTCCGCGCAGCAAAAAGCGCGTTCCTGCCCAAGATATTCGCAACCGGAAACGTGTCCTACAGCACAGGCAATCTCGCCCTGTCCTCCCTCCCCGGAGCAGGCCAGAATTCAAGCCCCACACTCAACGTATCTTCAAATGCGTTCAGCAGTATTATCCTCGGCGGCATCACCATACCGGTCTTCGACGGCGGACTGCGTGCCGCCCTCCTCAGTCGCGCAAGAAACAGCGAAGACAACGCCAAAGCCACACTGAGACAGACTCAGGATGAATCCGTCCGTCAGGTCGTCGCGGCACAGAATGCCCTGCACACGGCTTCAGCGGCCTACAAGGCAACAACCGCTGCCGTAAAAGCCAGCCAAATCAGCTTTAATGCCGCTCTGACAGCCTGCCAGTCCGGGGCAGGTTCCGTCACGCAGGCCATTCTCGCACAAAGCGTCCTGCTGAACACAACCATCCAGCAATCAGACACATATCACGCAGCCCTGACAGCCGCAGCGAGCGTCGCCTTCGCAACAGGCGCCCTGGGACAGGCCCCTGACACGTCCGGCATCCCGGAATATTCGCCGGAGGAACTTCCGACAGAAGGACAGTAACTGACCGTCAGATATCACCTTGTAGATTCAGACAGTATTCTTATCACCCTTGATAATCTCAAGCATGGTAACGCCGATATTGCTGTCATCAACAACAACAATCTCACCCTTCGCGATCAGCTTGTTGTTAATATAAATATCGACCGGATCACCGATTTTTCTATCCAGCTCAACCACGGCGCCACGTCCCAGCTTCAGAAGCTGACTGACCTGCATCGTGGACTTTCCAAGCACAGCACTGACTGTGACCGGAATTTCGTAAACACTGTTCATATCTTCACTCATCTTCGCCCCCTGTAACAGAATTCATATCAGCCAGAATTCCTGATTTGATGTGATCAAAATCAACAGACATAAAAACATCATCACCCCGGAAGGAAATTTCATATCCTCCTTCCCTCACGGAGATATTGCAGTCAGAAAATCCCATAGAAAAAAAAGAATTTTTTAATTTATCCATATCCACGAAAGGCATAAAATCAGAACCGATTTCAATCTTCATGGTAATCCCCCCATAAAAAGAGTGGCTTTTGGATGAGAATTTTCTCAGCGTGAGGATGAGGAGATTCTGATGAAGAGTGGTCGCTTTACTG
>NZ_JAJJND010000038.1 GCF_029759835.1 Acetobacter sp. AN02 | reverse complement strand
GCACGGCTTCACGCAGCATAAGACAGGTCAGCCTCAGCCCTATGATCCGCAAAATGCCCAACCCGACAGGCTGCTAGCGCAGGATACCCGTGTGACCGACGGAATACCGGCCGGGCTGCGGCCAGACTGTCAGGCCATGCGGTTCCGCCCCGACGGGAATGCTTCTGACGGCGCCTGTTGCCGTGTCGAAGGCATAGACGACATCGTCAAACCGTCCGGAAAGCCATAATGTCCGGCCATCCGCACTGACATTCCCCATATCCGGGCTGCCTCCGCCCGGAATGAGCCAGGTTTTCACAACCTTGTCCGTCGCAAAATCCACAACCACGACATTCCCGTCCGGGCTGTGTCGTTTCCCGTGAATCTTATGCGACCCGCGATTGGCGACGTACATCATCTTTCCGTCGCGGCTCGGATAGAGGCCGTGCGTGCCCTTTCCGGTCGGGATGAAGCCTTTTTCGGTAAAGCTGTCGCCATCGACGATAAACACGCCATCGGCATGCATGTCCGCGACATAGAACTTCCGGCCATCCGGGGAAATCAGGATATCCTGCGGCATTCCGCCGCCGGACAGCTTCAGATATCCGAGAACCTTGTGGTTTACGGTATCCACCTTAACCAGCATGCCGCCGAATTCGCAGGTGAAAATGGCGTAGCGCCCGTCGATCGAGAAATCCGCGTGATTGACGCCCTTGCATTCCGGCGTCTCCACCGAGACCTGAAGCTGCATCGTGTGCGGATCACGGAAATCAAGGCGACGCAGAGCCTCTGCCACGACGATCGCGGATTTTCCGTCAGGCGTGAAATACATGTTGTAGGGATCATCGACTGCCACGTTGGGCCCGGGTCTGCCGGTCCGGGGATCGATGGGCGTCAGACTGCCATCCTGCTTGCCTTCCGCGTTGTTCGTCACCCACAGCGTCCGCAGATCCCAGGACGGCACCACATGCTGCGGGCTGCGTCCGACCGGGAAGCGATCCACCACCTTCATCAGGGCCGGATCGATCACGGACACGTCGTTCGAGCGCAGATTGGGCACGTATATTCTGACGAGATCGTTCTTCAGGACGGGAGAAAGATGTCCTTCCGTCGTCTCGCTGTAGAGATCGGACGGGTTGATCACGGGCGGCATGCCCGGGATGGTCCGGATGGCTGCCGGGCCGGAAGCGGGGGACACCACGGGAACAGGAGGCGCTGCCGGAACGGCCGGAGGAGGCTGAACCGCAGCGGCTGCCGGCACCTCGTCAGCCAGAGCCGTGCCGGGAGATCCGCCTGCGGCCAGACCGCCGCAAAGGAGCATCAGTGCCGCAGTCCGTGCGGGAGTAAGGCCGGTTGCGGCCAGAAGACGCCTGATTTTCATACGTGCAGAACCTCCGGATCACCGGAATAGCACAGCCGCAAGGATCGGCAAGAGCTTCAGGCGGTCCCGAACCGCGCTGCCATCTCCGCCAGAGGCCAGCGGGGCCGGGGCCGCATTTTCAGATCATCCGGAAACGGCAGACCAAGCCGCGCCGTCTCACGGCAGGTTTCAATCGCCGCCCAGGCCACCATGACCGCGTTATCCGTGCACAGACGCAGCGGAGGAGCGGCAAACGGCAGCCCGGCCGCCTTCGCCACCTCCTGCAGGCGGGCACGGATCACACGGTTTGCGGCCACCCCGCCCGCGACCACGAGCGCAGAGGGCGTTGTCATCATGTCCAGCGCCCGGGCGGCCCGATCGGCCATCACATCCGCCACGGCTTCCTGGAAGGAGGCGGCAAGGTCTGCAGCCTCCCGGCGCGGCAGGGCTGTCTGCACATCCTCTCCGATCTGCCGGGCCACCGCCGTTTTCAGACCGGAAAAGGAAAAATCGCAGCCCGGGCGTCCGTGCAGCGGGCGCGGCAGCGATACGGCCTGGGGATTCCCTTCCTCCGCCAGCTTTTCCAGAGCCGGGCCGCCCGGCCAGCCCAGGCCAAGCATCTTCGCGACCTTGTCGAAAGCCTCACCCGCGGCATCGTCGATCGTCCCGCCAAGGCGACGATATTTTCCGACGCCTTCCACGGCGATGCACTGGCAGTGTCCGCCTGACACTAGGAGCAGCAGATAGGGAAAGCCGACCGGCTCCTCCGATGCTCCGGGAAAGCGCGGGGACAGCGCATGTGCCTCGATATGATTAACGGCGATGAACGGACGCCCGGATGCGAGGGCCAGCCCCTTGCTGAAATTCGCCCCGACGATCAGCCCGCCGATCAGCCCCGGTCCCGTGCTCGCAGCGATCGCACCGAGATCACGAGGGGCCAGTCCGGCCTCCGCAAGCGTTTCCCGCACAAGCGCCGGAAGCAGCGCCAGATGTGCCCGCGCGGCAATTTCCGGCACGACTCCGCCAAACATCGCATGCGCGTCCTGAGAGATCAGACGCTCCCCCAGCACATGTCCATCAGGCGCCAGAATCGCACAGGCCGTCTCGTCACATGACGACTCGATGGCCAGCACGGGACCACCTGCCGCAGCGGCCGGTGTGTTCTGCGCGCATGTCAGCGTGACACAGCTATCTGCAGGATGCATCTTTCCTTCACTCCTGCGTGGTAATAAACACGCCCGATGGTTTCCGCACAGCCCTCAGAGCCTGATATGAACGTCGCGCTTCAGAAAATCGCCGCTGAGGCCGCTGCCAGGCAGCAGGCCAGACCGTCGCATCACCGCCGCCTGCTTCCCCTGCGCGTCGGCACGCGTGGCTCTCCTCTGGCTCTGTGGCAGACGCGCGCATTCCTCACGAGACTGACACGTTTCTGTCCGGTTCTTCGCGATATGAACGCGTTTCAGGAGCACCAGATCGCCACCACCGGAGATCAGGTCCAGAATCGTCCGCTGGCGGAAATCGGCGGCAAGGGGCTGTTTGCCAAGGAAATCCATGAGGCCCTGTCTGACGGGCGTATCGATTTTGCGGTGCACAGTCTCAAGGATCTCGAGACCACGCTGCCTCCGGGGCTTGTCCTGGCCTGCACCATGAAGCGGGAAGATGCGCGTGACGTTCTGATCCTCGGACCGCATCTGAAGCCTGTTCCCGGCAAAAGCCCCTTTGACGCCCTGCCTGAGGGGGCGCTGGTCGGCTGTGCTTCCGTCCGCAGGCAGGCACAGATGCTGCATGAACGTCCGGATCTTCGCTTCGGTCTGCTGCGCGGGAATGTGCAGACGCGCCTCGACAAGCTTGCGGCCCGCCAGTGCGACGCCACGCTGCTGGCTCTTGCCGGGCTCCGACGCCTTGGCATGGAGGACCGTGCTTCCATCGTGCTCGAGCCTGACATCATGGTTCCTTCCGCAGGTCAGGGGATCGTCGGCGTCACCGTGCGGGAGGCTGATACCGAGCTGCGCGAACTGCTTTCTGCCATTGAGGACAGCGAGGCCCGCGCCGTCTCCACCGCCGAACGCGCTCTGCTGGCGGAACTGGACGGCTCCTGCCGGACGCCGATCGGCGGCTATGCCCGCATGGAGACGCAGCCCGACGGAGAGCAGGTCCTGCATCTGACCGGGCTCGTTGCCTCTGAGGACGGCACGTTCATGCTCCGGCGCGAGATCAGGGGTGCTGCTGAGGATGCCGTTCATATGGGCCGGGAGCTGGGCCGCAGCCTGCGTGCCGACAGCCCCTCCTCGATCTTCGCCGAATAATCCGTGACGGGCGCCGTCCGGCCCGGCGTTCTGATCACACGCCCGGAACCCGGTCTTTCCGCCACGGCTGAAGCCGTCCGCGCTCTTGGCTGGAACCCTGTTGCCGCTCCGGCGCTGATCATCCGGCCTGCGACCCTGTCCGGGATTACACGACGGTTTCAGGCCGTTCTCATCACGAGCGGGCAGAGCCTCCCTGCCCTGCGGGTGCTCGACTGTCCGGATATTCCGCTTTTTACGGTCGGGGATGCCACTGCAGAACGGGCCAGGGCCGCCGGTTTTACACAGGTGCGCAGTGCTTCAGGGGATGCGGATTCCCTCGCAACCCTGATCCGGCACAGCCTTGATCCGGAGAGCGGCTCTCTTCTGCTGCTTTCCGGAGCCGGTCAGGGGACGGACCTTGCCACACGCCTCAGACATGACGGTTTTCGAATTATCCGACGTGTGGCTTATCGGACACTGCCCGAAACCACTCCTCCTCCCGAAGCTCTGCAAGTCCTTCAAAACGGCGCTCTTACGGCTGTCATGGTTTTTTCCTCAGCCAGTGCGCGGGCCACGATTCTTATGCTGCAGAACCATGCGCCGCAGCTTCTTCCCTGCCTGAGGGGCATTGCCATTTCAGCGCGTGCGGGGAATATCCTGGCTGCAGCGGGTCTGCCTGATGTGCGCGCGGCTTCCCGTCCTGATACCCCCTCAATGCTTAAAGAGCTGGGACAGGCTACGGATATTTCCGGAATCTGACTTGACGGAATCCGACGCGCATATACATTCTTATCCCGCAACAATGTTTTGCCAAATTCTCGTAACGGAGCCTGATCTTGCCACTTTCTGCTCTCGGAGCCTTGCCCCGCAGGTGGTTTCTGACCGGCTCGTCCTTCGCCCTGCTGCCGGCGCTTCTGTGCACGACGACCATCACTCCTGCCTTCGGCGCTGTCGGAAAACACCCGCACACTCACGTTGCAGCCCGCGGAAAACACGCTCCCGGGAAACTATCTTCTGCCGGCACCCCGGCAAGACCGCCCGCTAGGCCGTCTGCCGTCAAAGCCGGGGAAGAGGAGACCGTTCAGGTCTCCACCACGCGCAGGCACGTCTCGCACAGCGCGACTGAGGTCGTCACACGCCGGACCATGGATCATTTCGTGGCAGGATCCAGTCCGATGCAGATTCTGGCGCAGACGACGCCAGGCGTCAGCTTCCAGTCTTCCGATGCTCTCGGGCTCGATACCGTTGCCAGCACTCTTTATGTCCGCGGCTTCAATCAGTCCCAACTCGGTGTCAGCCTTGACGGAATTCCGATGGGCGCACAGGGATTTCACAACTGGTACGGCCTGAATGTCGATCAGATGGAAATCCAGGACAATATTTCCTCAATGACCGTCTCCCAGGGTGCGGGTGCTCTGGATACGCCGTCCGCGCAGACGCTCGGAGGAGCCATCACCTTCACCTCCTCCGATCCTGATGACAAGGCGGGCGGTCGCGTCAGCCAGACCTTCGGCAGCTTTGATCTGTTCCGTACATCAGCCCGCGTGGACAGCGGAATTCTGAATTCCACCGGCACAAAATTCTATGCGGCCTATGCGAGGACCGCACAGGATCTGTGGAAAGGCTACGGCGATCAGCAGGAGCAGCAGGCTAATTTCAAGCTGGTCCAGCCTTTTAAGGACAAAGGCAAGATCACCGCAATTTTCGACTACTCCAACTTCTCCCAGTACAACTTCCTCGGCATGACGAAGAACATGTGGGAAAAGATGGGGCGAGATGCAATTTATCTCAAGCCTGACTACGAAAAAGCCAAGCAGTGGGCGGCCTATGCCCAGAACGGCGGTGTTCCCGCCGGTTATCAGGGCGTTCTGAGCAACGATGAGATCGGCAATTTCGCCTATGACGGAGCGCAGGTACAGAGAAACTATCTTTCTGCCGTGTCCGGCGAATTTCATATTTTCCCCAATGTCGTCTCGAAAACCCTGGCCTACGGACATGTTTCCAACGGTCTGTATCAGGGAACGAACAACTTCCTGATCTCACCTTCCTCCGGTGTTCCGATGGCGGATTCCGCCGGGCATCCGGACGTTCGTCGCCTTGGCTTTACGCAGAGCTTTGAGATCCAGCTTCATAAGAATCTCATCCAGACCGGTATCTGGTATGAAAACAACCGCTTCAACTATCCGATGCGTCTTTATGAGGATGGACTCTACGAGGCCCACAATACGAAAAGCGATTATAAAGCCTCACAGGCGACAAACTGGTGGGCCAACTCCTTTAACACCAACACATTCCAGTTCTATCTTCAGGACACGTGGCACATCATTGACGGGATGACGCTGACGGGCGGCTTCCGTTCCATGACACAGACGACGCATGGCGGCACGACCTATGACAATACGGATGCACTCGCATCTTCGTGGGGGACATATTACCGCCACCCGGTCAATGGCAGCCTGACGGCTTCGGCCGCATTCCTTCCTCACTTCAACTTTGACTATCATTTCATGAAACAGCACGAATTCTACTGGGATATTGCCGAGAACATGCGCGCCTATGACTATGGCGCCACGGCATCCGGCGGTAATCCCTGGGGTGGTCTCGGAACCGCCTCCTATCCGGCGCAGCAGGTCTTTGATGAGAACAAATCCAGGCTCCGGCCTGAGCGGACCTGGAATTATGTTGTCGGCTATCGCTTCACGTCTCAGTACGTTTCAGTCAGTGCCGATTACTATCATACGGATTATTATAACCGCCTTGCCGCCATCACCAGCGGTCCGACCAATAATGCCTACAGTGCCTTTGTGAATGTGGGCCGGGAAGTTGTGGACGGCGCCGATGCCCAGGTCGCTATCCGCCCCTTCAAAGGTCTGGAGATCACCAACAGCTTCAGCTGGAACGATGCCAGATACCAGACGACGAACCTGTCCTATGGCGGGGGGACCGTCAGCCTGAAGGGAAAGAATCAGGTCTATTATCCGAAGTATATGTATAAGGTGAACCTGACCTACACGTGGCGGAACGCGAGCTTTAACTTCAACGCGAACTATCTCTCCGCACGTCCGCTTACCTATACCAACGATGTCAATATTCCGGCCTACTGGGCATCCTCCCTGAATGCCAGTTATGATTTCGGAAAAATCGGTTTCATGAAAAATCTGAAAGCCACTTTTGGCGTCAGCAATCTTTTCGGGCAGAGCTATATCGGCGGTGTCTATGGCGCGGCGGCCGTATCGGGGGACGACAACCCCGTACTGTTCGCAGCGGCACCAAGAGAGTTTTTCGGAACCGTCGCTGCCCGCTTCTGATCGGGCAGACGACAGAAAGTCAGGAAAAGGGGCCGTGTAAAGGCCCCTTTTTTCTGTACTCACGCATCAGATTTTTTTTCAGGACCCAGAGAGGATGGCTCTTCAGGGTATAAAAAAAGCGGCCGCATCGTCAGATGCAGCCGCTTCATCCGGAAGTATGCAGTAAAAATCAGGACGGACTGCGAACGGCCGTTACCTCGATCTCAATCAGCCATCCGGGATTGGCAAGATGAGCAACCTCGAAGGCAGAACGCACAGGCAGATTAGGCTGTCCGGCCGTTCCAAAAAACTTCTTGTAGGATTTCATCATTCCCGCAAAATCAAGCTTTCCCGTGTCTTTGTCAGACACCATGAAAACCTGCATTTTGATGACATCACCCATCTTAAGACCGATTTTGCCGAGCTCTGACTGTATCCGCGTCAGTGCTCCTGCCGTCTGGGCCTCCATATCTCCGTAGGCCCGCAGTGACTTCGGATCGGCCGATTTATCGGATACAGGCGCACCCATTCCGCTGAGATACACTGTTGTGGCACCGGCAGGCACCTCAACAGCCGTCGCAATCGGAAAATGACCGGCGGGATCGACATGACGGATCACGCCCTCTGCCCGTGCCGCACCGACGGAAACGATCCCGGCAGCAAGAACGGACAGTGTATAAGCTGATATTTTCATAGAATCATCCATCTTCCATTGTCAGGTGAGGACTCATCGGAGCGACGTCAGCAGGTTTGACTTCTCCGCTGAAATGGTTGCCGAAATGAGACCGTATGTAGTTCACCACATCCGCCACCTGGCTGTCTGTCAGAAGCCCTGAAAACCAGGGCATGCCACCATGACCATTCAGAATCGTATAAACCGCAAATTCAGGAGACTGCAGCTTTTCATTTCCGGCAAAAGCCGGAAACCCGGCACCCGCCCCCATCGCACCTTTCCCGTCCGGCATATGACAGCCCTGACAGACATGCTGATAGACCTCGGCACCTGTTTTCAGATTTCCCACGGACCCGGCAAGGGAGCTTGCCGTATCAGCGAGGGCCGGAGAAGCCGCCGTCATCAGACCTGATACGGCAAGAAACATAAACCGACGCATCAGGCACCTCCTGCAGCACGCTTGTGCAATGCGGTGATCGCAGCCAGAGACGAGAGAACGGCACCTTCCTGCCAGCATCCGACATAGGACGCATGCTCTCCTGCAAGAACGATACGATTATCCATGGATGTCAGTGTTCCGTAATGCTGTTTTCTCGCCTGCTCGGACCACATGGAACAGCATCCCAGAGTCCAGGGCATCCTGCTCCATGCAAATCCGACGCCGTTGAGGAATTCCTTCCGATACTGGGGATGAATTTTCAGTCCCTGCCGAATGCCTTCCTCAACCCGTTCCTGCGGCGTCATGCCTGCAAAATCATAGGCTGCAGGACCAAACATATAACCGCCAAGCAGCACACCCGGACCTTTGGTGAAAATTCCGGCACTCGGATAGGAAATCTGGCTGATCGGCTGATCCGTGAAGCTGACCCCGCCGTAAATACGGTCATCCTGCTCCCAGAACCTGCGTCTGAATTCCAGCCCGAGTTTGACGGAAGACGCATAGGGGACCGCTGAGATCGCCTCCTTCATTTTCCCGCTGACCTGCACGTCAAGCTGCGAAAGAACCGGCAGAGGAATCGTACAGACGCAGAATTCCGCCTCCTCCGTTTTCATCGCACCGCCATGCGCCATATCGGCATAGGTGACCTTTACGCCGTGGTCATCCTGATGAATGGCTGATACCTTGCAGTTCAGCGTGATCAGATCCTGTACCTGCCGCGCAAATCCCTTGCCGATATTATCCATCCCGCCGACGGGCTGGAACATCGTCGTCTGCATATCCAGCCGTTCGTGAAACGCGATATTGCGCCACATGCCGGATGCCATGACTTCCCCGCGCGGAAGAAGATCAGATGGCACCGGAGCACCGTCAGGACCGCCTCCCTGAGGTTTCTCAAATCCGCGACGAAGAGAGCTGCGATCCCCCTTCGCCCAGGCATTCGTGTCTGTCAGACCAGCCCAGCCGCGCATCGACTCCAGTACATGCTTTTGTTCTTCTGCGGAAACCACATCATCCAGCTTGTGCTGGTTGATCGCCTTGGACAGAAGCTCTGCAGTATATCCGAAAAAATCCGACGCATATTCGCGATACCGCACGGGCTTCCCGCCGAACGCTTTCGTCGAGTGCAGCCAGGTATTGTGGTTGAGCTCGATAAACGGCTCCAGCGCCACGCCGAACGCATTGCAATAGTGCAGCAGGGCCTGATGGTGATAGGGAATCCGCCACGGGCCGGGATTGATATAATTTCCCGGTGCAAACCCGACTTTCTGTGTATGTCCTCCCAGTTCCGTTACGGTATCCCCGCCGCGCAGCGTGATGTTCCGTCCGCCCGCCCGGTTCTGATATTCAAGGATCTTTACGGAATATCCGGCTTTTCGCAGCTCATAGGCCGCAAGCATACCTGCCAGCCCGGCTCCGAGAACGATCACGCGCGTTCCTTTCCGCGCCCCCTTGAGTTCCGGAGCCCCGCGAAAATCCGTACCCATCGCATGGCCCATACTGGTCATTGCCTGATAGAGCCCGGCACTGCCTGCAAGAATACCAATTCTTGTAAGCATCTGCCGCCGTGTTGTGGCCGGCCTCTCAGATCCCATGAAAACACTCCTCCCGGAACATTCGGTCTCTCCCTCATATCCGTTTCTGTCCGGGCATATTTTCACAGAGTTTTTAATAACGCAATCGGAACGATACGATCATGGAATGCAGATATATTCCCGTATCCGGAACGCTGCCTGTCCCGCAGCAGTCAGATCAGTCGTGGCATATGCTTGAAGAATAATTTGATTCCGGAATTACGGAGCATTCCGGTGATATGTAATTCTCCATATATAAAAATTTATTATTAATAAATAATTATATTATTATAATAAATAAAATATTTTTTAAATAACATAATGTATTAAATTTATACAATCATATATATATATATATAAAAAACATAAAAATATATATCTGATGCTTCCGCTTTTTTCTCTGGATTTTTCATCGACAACCTTACCCGACTCAAAAGAGCCTCCCCGCGCAGAGATACGGCGGGCATGAGACGGGGCTGCGCGGAGATGGTGGTCCGGTCCGCGTTCATGTGATCGGCAATGCAACGCTCAGCACGCCTGTGAGATACACGATGCGCTCCCCGCCATATGCGGACAGGTTCCTCGTCATGCAGGGAAATCCGCCAGATCAGAACGGGGATGCGAATACGTCCTCGTCCCGAAAAGGCGGGAAAAAGACTGGTTTGCCGTTCTTATCTGCGAGGATACCGGGCAGACAGCATCCGATCCGGCCTGAAGTGCCCTGGTTCACCTGCCTGACATATCTTGAAATACAGTCCTCTGCCGTCTAGTCTGCGGCTTCTCTCCTCCGGCCATCAGATCCTCATGCACCGCTCACCGGATACTTTTGTCTCCCTCGCCACACCGCATCGGACGCAACAGCGTATCGGGATCGTCGTGCCGTGCTACAACGAGGAAGAGATACTTCCGGATACGTTCCGCCAGCTTCTGCACTTCCTTGAGACTGTCGTGACCGAGGGCATCGCTGGTTCGGACAGTTTCATCCTGTGTGTCGATGACGGAAGCCGGGATACCACCTGGGATCTGATCAGGCAGCAGGCGGCCACAAGCGACCATATCCGCGGTATCCGCCTCTCACGTAACTCCGGTCATCAGCAGGCTCTTGCTGCCGGGCTGAGAACTGCACGGAACTGCGATGCTGTCATCAGCATAGACGCGGATCTTCAGGATGATCTGTCTGTCGTGCGTGACATGCTTACTGCCTGGCGTAGCGGAAGTCAGGTCGTCTGCGGGGTGCGTAAAAGCCGCCATACGGACACGGTCTTCAAGCGCAGGACCGCCGCCATGTTTTACAGCTTCATGCATATCATGGGCGTGGACCTCATTCCCGATCACGCGGATTTCCGCCTGCTTGATCATGACGCACTGCAGGCCCTTCTGGAATACAGGGAGCGCAATCTCTTCCTGCGCGGCCTGATTCCGCTGATCGGATTTTCTGTCACCACGATATATTATGATCGTCTGCCGCGCACTGCAGGAGAGACGAAATATCCCCTGCGACGGATGCTTTCCCTTGCCGTGGAGGGCATCACTTCTTTCAGCATTACACCGCTGCGGATCATCGCCCTGAGCGGCCTTATGATCTCGGGCCTCTCACTGCTTGCAATCATCTTCGCGATCGTCCGTGAACTGACCGGCCATACCGTTACAGGATGGTCCTCGATCGTTTCCGCCATCTTCTTCATGGGGGGCGTGCAGATGCTTTCACTTGGAATTATCGGTGAATATATCGGGAAAATCTATCTCGAGACCAAAATGAGACCCGGATACCACATCCGGGACTCAGTCAATCCGCCCCTGCAGGACTGACAGTCCCGCCATGAAAGCCTGTATCCGGCCGATCCTGATCATCCTGTCATCAGTGCTGCTGTGTGCCTGCGTCGTCTCATGTCTGATGCTGCCTTACATGGCGGTCGACACACCATTCTATACTCTGATTGGTCGCAGCATGCTGCACGATCAGATCCTGCCTTACAGATACATTTTCGATCACAAACCCCTGTTCGGCTTTCTGCTTTACGGACTGTGGGACAGCGTGATGCCGGTGAAAACCGGAATGTTCACGATCCTCGCCCTGGTCTGTGCTGCCGCAACCTCAGCCGTCGCACGTGCTATCTGGAAAACCGGCGGCATCACGCTGTTCCTCATCCTGATCGCAGCCGGGACCTCCTTCGAAATTCTCAGCGGAAATACGGAATCTTTCCAGATATTACTGCAGATTTCCATCCTGTCTCTGCTGCGGACCTCCTCCCTGCCTGGCATCTTTGCGACCGGAATCGCCACGCTTCTGACGATCAATATCAACTACCTGACAGCCGTCTGTCTTTTTGCTCCCGTCCTTTTCCTGCTTCTGACCCGTCCGTCCCCCGTAAAGCGCACAGCTTCCTTCTCGGCCGGATTCATTGCAGGTGCTGCCCTTCTCTTCTCTCCCTATCTCCTTCACGATCCGCAGGCGCTTGCCGATTATTTCCGCCAGCAGAGAAATTTTCTGCACGCCTATGGTGCGGACAGTAAGGAACGTCTGCTCACGCTCAGGACTGCAGCAACCTGGCTTGCCTTCTTCGTGCCGCCTCTGGCTCTGTGGATCAGAAAATATATCGTAAGGGTTCAGGGGAAAATCAGCCGGGACGACCTTCTCCTTCTGATCTGGTTTCTCTCCGGTCTGCCCGCAGCCTGTCTCTCGGGGCATGCTTTCGCGCATTACAACCTGCTGTGGTTCACGCCTGTCGCGATCATGACAGCCAGACTTCTGCAGGACAGCCTCCGGCCTGCCGGTCTGCGGATCGCGCTCATCCCTGCCATTCTGCTGACCGGATTTTCCCTTGTTCAGGTTACGGCGGATAATATCAAAAAATATAAGAGATTTTCCCATATTGATTACAGGCGTCTCTCTTCCCTCACCCATGGTGAGCCGGTCCTCAATATCCGTGCCCGGGAGGCTCTTTTCTATCTGGCGAATATGAAAACTGCCGATCCCTATCTTTTCAGGGAGCATATCGACATCGTATTCGGACCTCATGCCGCAGAACATTATCTCCGGGATCTGAGCAGAAATCCGCCCTTTGTCCTGCTGACATGGGACGGCTGCGGAAACGGGAAGATCGAGGCGCCGGTCTGTGCATATCTGCGCGCTCATTACCGCAAGGCGGAGTCCGTAAAGATCACGAGCCGTTCAGGAAAGATACACTCGCTTTCCTTTGACCTCTATCGGTATACCAGCGATGCTGCCTCTCTGAACCCACAGCCCGGAGCTTCCCCCTGAACTACAGACACGGTTTCCACGCCGGCAATCATGCCGACTGCCTCAAACACGCCCTGCTCACGGCCCTGATCCGTCTTCTGCAGAACAAGCCGGGCGGACTTGCCATTCTGGACACCCATGCCGGCACGGGCCGCTATCGTCTTGACGGTGAGGAGGCCGGGCGCACTGGGGAATGGAAGGACGGGATCGGTCGTCTGCTGGATATCTCCCCCGAAGATCCCGCTCTGGCGCACTGGCTGGGGCTTGTCCGGAACCGCGGTCCGCAGGTCTATCCCGGCTCTCCGGATATTGCCGCGGGGATGCTGCGCCCGCAGGATCGTCTCGTCTGCTGTGAGCTTCATCCTGAGGATGCCGCCACGCTCCGCCGTCTTTTTCGCGGCAATCCGGCTGTTGCCGTGCATGAGCGTGACGGATACGGCGCCATCAGAGCCCTGTGGCCCGTCCGGGGCTTTACGCGCGGTCTGATCCTGATGGACCCCCCTTTCGAGAAATCAGACGACTTCGAACGCCTTGCGGAAGCTGTCGCGGAAGCCCGTCGCAGGCTGCGAGGGGCCTGTGTCGCCATCTGGTATCCGGTCAAGCACCGCACGCCCGTCCGCAGCTTTTTCGACCGTCTCCGCGATCAGGGCGAGCGTGGTCTTCTGGCGACCGAGTTGCTGCTCCGCCCGCCAACAGATCCTTCCCGGCTGAATGGCAGCGGCCTTCTGCTCATCAACCCTCCCTGGAAATTTGATGAGACGGCGCGGAAAATCACGGATACGCTCGCCCGGCGACTGGGTAATGAGGAGAGCCGGGGGAGCGTGGAATGGATCGTACCGGAATAAGGCATATCTGCATCGCAGGTGCGGGCGCATGGGGCATTGCACTGGCCATTCACGCCGCAGGAACCGGAGCACGCGTCACGCTCTGTGCACGGAGTGTCCCGCAGCGCCTTCCGTCCGGTGCCCTGCCACGCCTTCCGGATATTCCGCTTCCACAGGATGTCAGGCTTTCCTCCGTCCTTCCGGAGGATGCGGATCTCATTCTGGTTGCCGTCCCGATGCAGGCTCTCTCCGGGTTTCTTCCCCTGCTCCCGGACAGCGACGTTCCGGTCGTCCTGTGCTGCAAGGGGATAGAACAGACCACCCTGCGTCTGCCTCTTGAGGTGCTGCACGACTTCCGCCCCGATGCAGGCGGAGCCGTGCTTTCCGGACCGAATTTTGCCGGTGAAATCGCCGCTGGTCTGCCAGCCGCAACCGTCATAGCCGGTCCCGACCGGACACAGGCCTCAGCCATTGCCACGGCTCTCACAACACCGCAGTTCCGGTGCTATGCCAGCGACGACCCGACCGGTGTGCAGATCGGCGGCGCAGCCAAGAATGTCATTGCCATCGCGGCAGGCATTACAACCGGTGCGGAGCTGGGCGAGAACGCCCGCGCCGGTCTGATCACGCGCGGCCTGGCTGAAATCTCCCGCCTTGCCGTCGCCGCAGGCGGGCGTGCCGAAACCCTGGCCGGACTGAGCGGGATCGGTGATCTGCTTCTCACCTGCACGGGAACGGCCTCCCGCAACTTCAGAACGGGTATTGCCCTGGGAAAGGGTTTTTCTCCCGAAGCCGCACGGCAGCAGGCCGGAGGGACTGCCGAGGGCGTTCACACATGTCCGGCTCTGCTCTCCCTGGCCGCACGGCACGGGATACGGATGCCTGTCACGGAGTGCGTCCACGCGATTCTCGAAGGAACCATGACAGCCGCCACGGCGCGCGAAACCCTGCTCAGCCGCCCTGCAGGGATGGAGAATGGCGAAAGCGCCTGAATACCGCCACGGGATTGCCACAGAGGCCTGCTTTAAAGAGATGTAATCCCCTTCTGTCTGCATGGCGCAGATTCCACCCGGAGTTCGTAATGGCCTCTTTCTCAGCTGGTTTTCGTCAGGCCCTGATGCTGACGGGAACAGTGCTGATGTCCGGTCTTGTCCTGGCACGCACGGCACATGCCGAGAGCGGGAAATCCCTGTACGAATCCATATGCGGCTCCTGCCATAAAAACGGCGGTGCTGGCGTTGTCGGCAAGTTTCCTCCCCTGAAGGACCGTGTTGCGGAAATCGCCGGTACGGCTGACGGCCGGACCTGGCTTACGCATGTCGTCATGAACGGACTGACCGGGACCATCACCGCGGGCGGAGAGAGCTATGCCGGATACATGCCCTCCTTCCGCGCCCTGCCGGATGATCAGCTGGCCTCCATTCTCACCTATGTTGCCTCCCTGAGCAGCAGCAGTCAGACCGTCACGTTCACGGCTGATGAGGTGAAAGCCGCGCGCGGTCAGACCGTCACGGCTCCGGATCTCATTGCCGAGCGCAACAGGCTCGCCGCCGTTCATTCCATGCCCTGACCCTGTCCTGAGGTTCCTTTTTCGTTTCCGATCGTTGTATAGAATGCAAAAACCGGGCTGCGCGAAGCAGGAGCCCTTTCCCGACAGATCGCCGCCGGATCGCGAGATGACACAGCCTCAGCCCTTCTGGGAGACCACCGCTCTCAGCGATATGACACATGCCCAGTGGGAGTCCCTCTGTGACGGCTGCGGACGCTGCTGCCTCCATAAGCTCCGGGACGAGGAAGAGGGCTCCGTCTGGTTCACCTCCGTTGCCTGTCGTCTGCTGGATCTCGGGACCTGCCGCTGCTCCGACTATCCCCGCAGACAGCAGAAAATTCCCGACTGCATCAGCCTGACGCCGGAGATGATGGAAGAGGTACAGGACTGGCTTCCGCCCACCTGCGCCTATCGCAGGCTGTATGAAGGCAAGACACTCCCTGCCTGGCATCCCCTGCGCACGGGCCGTCCGGAGTCCGTGCGGGAAGCCGGAATTTCCGCCGCAGGCCGCTGTATCAGCGAGCGTGAGGCGGGCGATCTTGAGGATCATCTGGCAGACTGGCCGGGTCAGGACCCGGCTGAGACCGCCTCCGGACAGACGGAACCGGCAGGGCTCCCATAATGGCCGGACCGGAGACGGAACTGATTCCGCTTGCAGGAAGCTCCGTCCCCGTACGCTGGCATGTGTCCGATCGCGCCCGGCGTATTTCCATGCGCCCCGATCCGCAGAATGTCGGTATTCTCATCACGCTTCCGCGCGGACGCCCCAGACCGGACGGGCTGCGGCTTCTTACGGAACATGCGGCCTGGGTCCGCCGCGTGCTGGCTTCCACGCAGCCCGCCCTCCGCTTTCTTCCCGGAGAGACCTTTACGCTGGACGGCAGCCCGGTCCGTATCGTCGCGCGCCCGGATGCCCGGGGCGGGGCGGGGCTGGATGGCAACACGCTGTGGGTCAGCGGGCGGTCCGAATTTCACACCCGCCGCATCATGACGTTCCTCAGAGCCCTCGCGGGCCGCTCGCTCCCTGCCCGGACGCGCGAGCAGGCCACCCGCACCGGCCTGGTTCCGGCCCGTATCGACATACGCGATCCCGCGGGCCGCTGGGGCAGCTGCTCTGCGGAGCGGCGGCTCATGCTGTCCTGGCGGCTCATCCTCGCTCCGGTGCACGTGCGGGATTACGTCATTATGCACGAGCTCGCCCATCTGAAACACCTCAACCACAGTCCGGCCTTCTGGACGCTTGTGGATCTGATCACTCCCGACCGCAGACGTGCCGAACACTGGCTGAAAACTGAAGGACGCAGCCTGATGAATGCAGGACGCGGGGCTGCGGCCATGACAGACAACGGAGCCTGAGTCCGATGGACAGCACATTCTGGCAGGACAGGTGGAACAACAATCAGATCGCTTTCCACAGCCATCATCCCGAGCCCCTGCTCATCACATATTATCCGGCACTCAGACAGGCCATGCAGCACCGGCCGGCGCCGCATGTTCTCGTGCCGCTGTGTGGCAAGAGCACGGATATGATGTGGCTCCGAGCACAGGGCGCGACCGTTACGGGAATCGAGCTCTGCCGTCTGGCTGTCGAGCAGTTTTTTGCGGAGAACAGACTCACGCCCGTCATCACGCGGCAGGGGGAGCTTGAGTGCTTTTCCACCGATGGCCTCATCGTTTTTGCCGGGAATATTGCAGATCTGACGCCGGATCTCCTTCCTCCCGTGCACGCGGTGTATGACCGCGCGGCTCTGGTCGCGCTTCCCGGGGATATGCGCCCGGCGTACGCCGCCCGCACGATGGCCCTGAGCCGGTGCGCGCCGCAGCTGCTGATCACCTGCGAATACGATCAGAGCCTCCTTTCCGGCCCGCCCTTCTCCGTCACATCCGATGATATTCAGCACTGTTACGGCTCTGTCCTTGATGCTGAGCAGCTTGACCGGAAAGAGATTCCAGGCGGCCTGAAAGGCCGGTGCCCCGCCAGCGATGCCGCATGGCTTCTGACGGCCCGCGCATGATGTATCCCGGTCGCGCGGCCCTCCTGCTTCTCATGGCCTGGATCATCACCCCGGCCGCACGGGCAGAACCAGCCACCCGCAACCAGGTGCTGCCCGGTGTCGGCACCACGGACCGGCGTCTTCCTGTCAGCACGGAGGCCATGCCCTGGAAGGCCGTCGTTCGTGTGCAGACCGAACTCGGCGGGCGCTGTACCGGCTTTCTCATCGCGCCTGCTGTCGTCCTGACCGCCGCGCATTGTCTCTGGATTCCGAAAACCGGCAATTATGTCTTCCCGCCGCACATCCATGTGCTGACCGGCTACAGCCTGGGGCAGTACAGGGACCATGCCCGCGTCCGCCGTATCGTCATTCCACCCGCCTATGTCCCGAAAATCCGGCAGGATCAGACCACCGGACCGGATCGTGCGGTTCTGATCCTCGATCACGCGGTCGCCCGGCCGGACAGCGTCCTGCCGCTGCTCAGGGGCCTGCCGATCTCCGGAGAGGCGGCCATGCTCGGCGGTTATGAACAGGACCGGCGCGAACGTCTGATGGCGGACACGGCGTGCCACATCACAACGCCGCAGCCCCTGCCGGACGGGCGGGAACTTATCGGCCATGACTGCAGCGCTACACGCGGCAGCAGCGGCGGGCCGCTTCTTGTCCGGCAGGATAACCAATGGGTTGCTGCCGGGATCAATGTCCGCGCCTGGACAGAAGATAATGGCGGACTGGCCGAGCCCTGCTATGACGAGCAGGCCATAAAGGACAGCACGACGGGGAACGGACAATGATCAGACACACGCTGCGCGGCCTCGTATGCGCTCTTCCTCTTCTGGCTCTCCCGCCTTCCGCCCGTGCGGACGCGCCCTCTGCCGCAGCTCCGGCTCTGATGCCCTGGCCCGCACATGCGGAATTCTCCGACGGTATGATCGATCCGTCCGCGGGCTTTCGGGTCTCCTGGGACAATCCGCCCTCCGCCCTGCTTGAGCATGCCGCCACACGCTTCCTTCTGCGTGCCGATCGTCTGATCAGCGCCATTCCGAGACATACTCCGGGCACCGCCGCACCGGTGTCCCTGCGTATTATCTGCGGCAACGACCCGGATATGCTGACAATCGACGCGAAAGAAGCCTACAGGCTCCGCGTCCGGCCCGACGGAATAAAACTGACAGCCGACGGCCCGGAAGGTGTCATTCATGGCCTGGCAACGCTGCTCCAGCTCATCCGCCCGGCCCCGTCCGGCGGCGCGGCGCTCACCCTTGCCGATATCCGCGACAAACCCCGTTTCGTCTGGCGCGGCCTGATGATCGACACCTCCCGCCACTTCGTCAGCGTCGATACGCTCAGGCGGCAGATCGACGCGATGGAGCTGGTCAAACTCAACGTGCTCCACCTTCATCTGAGTGACGGGACCGGCTTTCGTATGGAAAGCACGCAGATGCCGGATATCACCCGCAAGAGCACCCACGGCCAGTACTACACAAAGGCGCAGCTTAGCGATCTCGTCGCCCGGGCCGCCGATCGCGGCATCCGCGTCGTTCCGGAAATCGACGTGCCCGGCCATACGCTGGCCCTGCTGCTGGCTCGGCCTGATCTTGCCGCACACACCCCCGTCGATCCGGAGCCGAAAAACAAGAACAACCCCGCACTCGATCCCACTCTTCCCGCGACGCTTTCCTTCATCTCGACCCTCTTTACGGAAACCACGGAGCTGTTCCCGGACCGGTATTTCCACGCAGGCGGAGACGAGGTCGTTTCCGGAGAATGGACGGGCAATCCCCGTATCCGCGCCTTTATGACAGCCCGCGGCTATGCCACCCCGCAGATCCTTCAGGCACAGTTTACCGCCGAGGTTGAAAAAATCCTCGCAGCCGCAAACAGAACCATGATCGGCTGGGATGAGGTCAGTGAGGCCCCGATCCCGGCAAGCGTCGTCATTCAGGTCTGGCGCAGCTCAAAATTCATCGCCTCCGCAACCGATGCCGGGCATCCTGTCGTGGTCTCGGCCGGGTATTATCTCGATCTGCTCCGGCCCGCCTCAGAGCATTATCTCACGGACCCCGAAGACCCCGCCGCCGAAGGCCTTACCCGCGCGCAGACCGCAAAGCGCCTCGCACGCGGAGCCGACCCCGTGCTGATCGCCGCGCTGCAGAACGATCCCGCACCGCCGCCCCTCAGCCGGAAACAGAGAAAACTCATCCTTGGCGGCGAAGCGCCCCTGTGGACCGAACTCGTCACGGACGAGATGCTTGATGCCCGCCTGTGGCCGCGCAGCGCCGCCATTGCCGAACGCTTCTGGTCCTCCGCCGATCTGCGCGACGTGAATGATATGTACCGCCGCCTTGAGCCGGTTGCCGCAGAACTTGAAATCACCGGCCTGCACGCCCGGGCGAACACGATCCGCATGGCCGAACGCCTCGCGCCCGGCGATGCCGGACCGCTTCAGACGCTTGCCGGGGCCACGATGCCTTTGCGGAATTACATGATGAACCGGTACACCGGTCTGAAGAATATTCCGCCGGACCAGATCGCCGGGATCGCCTCACCCGATCCCATGCCCGCCATACGTTTCAATGCCATGGCCGCACGTTATGCCGCCGGAGACCGCAGCCTTGCCGCCTCCCTGCGCGCGCAGCTTCTGATCTGGAAAAATAACGAGCTGTCCTTTGCCTCCTCGGGTCCGCATCTGAAAGGCGCACGCGCGGCCTCTCACACGCTGTCCGTCCTTGCTGGTCTGGGGCTGACGGCCCTGGATCATCCGGGCAGCCCGCCTGATCCCGCAGCGCTTCAGATTCTGGATGATGCCGCCGCCAGGCTGGTGCAGGCTGATGACATGACGGCCGTCTTCGGCATGACGGATTTCCCTCCCGGCGGACTGCTGATGGCCGCAGTGCCCGGGATCCGCTCTCTCATCACCCCCGGAAACTGAGGACAGCCCCATGCAGCTCTCCGGGCAGCTCTCCGGCAAGATCGTCCTTCCCGATCAGGTGATCACAGGGGAACTCACCCTTTCCGACGGGCTGATCCGCAGCATCCGGCCGCTGCACGACGCACCGCCGCAGATCATCCTTCCCGGCTTCATCGACTGTCATGTTCACGGCGGTGACGGTGCCGATACAATGGACGGCGTCGAGGCCATTCACCGCCTCTCGCGCTTCCACCTCACGCACGGCACGACAACGCTCCTGCCCACAACAATCACGCGTCCCTGGAAAGATGTGACGGACGCCCTGCGGGCCATTGCCGAGGCACGGGAGAACCGCCGGGCAGACGGCCCCGAACTTCACGGCGCCCATCTTGAAGGCCCCTTCGTCAGCCCTCTCCGGCTTGGAGCGCAGCCGCCTTTCGCCATTCTCCCGACACCGGAAAAAATTACCGAAGTTCTGGACACCGGCATCGTCCGTATCGTCACGATCGCGCCCGAACTGGAGCACGCAGACACGGCCATTGCCCGCTTCGCCGCCGCAGACGTGCGCGTCAGTATTGGTCATACCACCGCCGGATACGAAGAGACCGAAGCCGCCATCTGCCGTATCTGCAGCGCAGGCGGCACGGCGGGAGGCACTCATCTTTTCAACGCCATGCCTCCGGTGGAAAGCCGCAGGCCCGGTCCCGCGACGGCTCTGATGTGCAGCGATGCCGGATATGCCGAGATGATCCTCGACCTGCATCACATCCATCCGGCCACCTTCCGTCTGACCTCCCGGATGATGCGGGATCGTCTGCTTCTCATTACGGACTGTATGCGCGGTGCCGGGCAGCCTGAGGGGCCGAGTCAGCTTGGCGGACAGGATGTCATGATCCGTAACGGCGCGGCACGCCTTCCGGATGGCACTCTGGCCGGGAGCGTCCTCACCCTGGATACGGCCTTCAGAAATGCCGTGAGAGAGGGCGGAAAATCTCTTCCGGAAGCCGCAGCCCTCACCGCCACGAACGCCGCACGCTATCTCGGTCTTCACGACCGGGGCAGGATCACACCCGGTCTGCGCGCCGATCTGGTGGTCATGGATGAGGCTCTGCAGGTCCGTGACGTGATCATCGCCGGCCGCAGCAGGATATAATATCATACCGTCATATCACCGGTGTCGTGTTGGGAGCTCTAAAAACCTCTTGGCTCCGACCTACGTGTTTAGTCCCGGGGTTTGATGGTGTAATATTTTCACGCGAGTGGAAGGAAGCATTATGGGACAGATACGCCATGGGAGCGCCACGACCACGCACGCCGTGCGAGCAGCAATACAGCGATCGCAGGCTTCGCTCGCGGCGCTGAGCGA
>NZ_JAJJND010000037.1 GCF_029759835.1 Acetobacter sp. AN02 | reverse complement strand
ACCTTGCCCATAAACCCGTCCTCTCTCAGGCCGGTCTATAGCTTAACCCCCTGTCCAAAAAACCGGGGCCACCTCTGGTTGTATCTGTGATTGCGCCGTTGAAGGTGATCTGTCCGTTATATGAGAAAGCAGGACTGACCCGCAGCAGACCGCCGCAGATCAGAGGAGCTGCCATGAAAAGGTTACGTTTCATTTTTTTCACCATATTTCTGTAAAGACGCATTTGTCGTCTCCGGTTTTCCTTACATGGAGAGGACTATCATTGCGGGATGACCAAACTGTTAATGGTGCGGGGATTCCTTCATGTTCTGAAGAATTTCGCCGCATATGGGAGGAGCCGGGGAGCCTGCGGAAGCTGACGCTTTGCTCAGGGCGGAAAGTTTTGCTAAAAGCCGTGAAAGCAACCTGTGACAGAGCCCGAGGCCGTGAAGATATCCCCCCCGCGACGCGTCGCCCGTCTTACAGCCGCCACGCTCGTGCCCGGCCTTCTGCTGCTCACGGCGTGCGGAGGTAATTCTTCTGAAGATGAAATGAAAAAGCTGGAGAGTTCCTCCAGGCTGCCTTCAGCGGAAGTACTTTATAATAATGGAATTGATGCACTGAGGACGCGGCGCTATGCCCTTGCGGCGGCCCAGTTCGAGGTTCTGCAGCAGAATTATCCTTACTCCGGATACACGGCGAATTCGCAGCTGATGGAAGGCTATGCCTACTATCTGCAGAACAAGTACCCCGAGGCAGCCCAGCAGCTGAATCGTTTTATTGAACTCCATCCGACCAGCCCGGACTCTGCCTACGCCTTCTATCTGCTGGCTCTGTGCTACTACGAGCAGATTGCCGATGTCGGACGCGATCAGCAGCTGACCATGGAGGCGATGAGCAAGCTGCAGGATGTTGTTGTCCGCTTTCCCCAGACAACCTACGCCAGAGATGCCCAGCTCAAGATCGATCTCTGTCGCGATCATCTGGCTGGTAAGGAGATGCTGGTCGGCCGGTTCTATGAGGAACAGCATAACTATGAATCAGCAATCAATCGCTTCCAGCACGTCGTGCAGGACTTCCAGACGACCAATCATGTCGCGGAGGCTCTGGAGCGTCTGGTTGAGGTTTACCTCAAGCTGGGTCTGACGGATCAGGCACGCCGTACGGCGGCGGTTCTGGCCTATAACTATCCGGGCAGCAAATGGTATCGCTACGCTTATAATGACCTGAAGGAGTATAAACTCCTCTCGGATAAGACGCCTCTGCCTGGTAAGCTGGTTAATGCGGCGCCTGCGGCGCAGTCGTCTTCCCCGGTCGGAGCGCAGCTTTCTCCGCAGGCATCACGCACCACTGACCGGGCACCCGCTCCGCCGGTGATGAGCCGGGCGCCTGTTGCTGCCGTATCTTCCGGCTCTCTTCCTTCGCCTGAGCAGGCCGTGGCGGCAAAAGCGTCCGCCGGAGGCGCCGGAACGAAAAGCCGGCACTGATGGCAGGCGGGCGGAGTATTCTTTCGCCATGCTGACCCTGCTCTCCATTCAGGACGTTGTTCTGATCGAGAAGCTGGATCTGGTGTTTCATCCCGGATTCACGGCTCTGACCGGTGAGACCGGAGCAGGTAAATCCATCCTGCTTGACAGCCTTGGGCTGGTTCTGGGGGATCGGGCGACGTCTGGTGTGATACGAGCCGGAGCATCCGAGGCCCGTATCACGGCAAGCTTCGACCTTCCTGAAGGGCATCCGACATTCGATATTCTGTCTGAGCAGGATATTCCGGTCGAGGCAGGTGAGCCGCTTATACTGAGGCGGGTGATCACATCTGACGGACGCTCCCGTGCCTGGGTGAATGATCAGTCCGTGGCGGTGACACTTCTGCGTCGTCTGGGAGGACTGCTTTCAGAAATCCAGGGACAGCATGCACAGATCGGGCTGATGGAGGCCGGGACGCACCGTGATCTTCTGGATGTTTCCGGGGGACTGACCGGACAGCGTGAGGCTGTCGCAAGCGCATATGGTCTGTGGAAGGCTGCGGAGGCGGCTCTTCATACGGCGCGACAGAACATGGCCGAACTCGGACGGGAGGAAGAGTGGCTGCGCCATGCAGCGGATGAACTGGGGCAGCTTGCCCCGCAGGCAGATGAGGAAGCGTTACTCGCCCAGCAGCGGCATGTGCTCCAGGGAAACGAGAGGCGCGGGGAAGCTGTCGCCGCAGCCCTGAGTGATCTGCTGCCGCGTGACCGGCGCAGCACGGGGCCTTCGCAGGCAATCCGCTCGGCCAGCCGGGCTCTTCAGCGTCTGGTTCCACCTGCCGGGGAACCGGAACAGTCTGACCCGATGCAGGCTGTCACCGGGGAGGCGCTGGCTGCGCTTGATGCTGCGGGTCTGGCGCTGGCGGAGGCTGAGGAACTGCTGTCCCGGCTTGTTGTGGAGTGTGAGGCAGATCCGCGTCTTCTGGAGCAGACAGAGGAGCGGCTGTTTGCACTGCGCACGGCGGCAAGGAAATATAATACCACCGTAGACGGTCTGGCGGAGCTGCTGGAGCAGTATCGTGAGCGTCTTTCCCTGATTGAGACAGGGTCGTTCCGTCTGGAGGAATTGGAGCAGCATCTGCTTGAGACGCGGAGTGCCTATATACAGGAAGCGGAGCGTCTTTCCGCGGCACGAAAGCTGGCCGGGGCACGTCTCGAAAAATCTGTTGTATCGGAATTTCGTCCTCTGCATCTGGAAAAGGCACGTTTTTTTGTTTCTCTGGAGCCTTTGCCAGAGGAAAGCTGGAACGCCGGAGGAACGGATCAGTGTGTTTTCCTTCTGGCGGCGAATCCGGGGCAGCCGCCCGGACCGATCGGCAAAGTTGCGTCCGGTGGCGAACTGTCCCGCCTTCTGCTGGCCCTGCGTCTGGTTCTTGCCGGAGCTTCTCCCGTGCAGACACTGATCTTTGACGAGATCGATGCGGGAGTGGGTGGCGCGACGGCTGCGGCGATCGGAGAGCGCCTGCATCGTCTGGCGGGATCCATTCAGGTGATGGCGGTTACGCACAGCCCGCAGGTGGCAGCTGCTGCGGATCACCATCTGCATATCGGCAAAATGACATCCGGCGGTGCGACCCGGACCACTGCAGCTCTTCTTTCCTCTGAGGCGCGGCTGGAGGAAATTGCTAGGATGCTTGCCGGCGATACCGTGACCGAAGAGGCGCGTGCGGCAGCCCGACGTCTGCTGAATCATCAGGGCTGAATCTTAATGACCGATTTTTCCGATCTTCAGCCCGACAGCCTTACGGCTGAACAGGCTGCTGCCGAGTTTGCCCGGCTTGAAAAGCGCATATTGCAGCTGAACAGGGCGTATTATCTGGAAGATGACCCCGAGGCTTCGGATGCCGAATATGACACGATGCGGCGTCGGGTTGAGGCGATTGAGAAGCGCTTTCCGGATCTGGTCCGGCCCGACAGCCCAATACGCCAAGTTGGGGCGGCCCCTGATGGTGTGTTTGGTAAGCACCGGCATCTCGTGCCGATGCTGTCTCTGGATAACGTATTTGATCGCGAGGAATTCGACGGATTTCTGGGCCGGGCGGCCCGCTTTCTTGGTCTTTCGGACGAAGACAAAGAAGCGCTGGTCCTGGTCGGAGAGCCGAAAATTGACGGTCTGTCGATCAGCCTGACTTATGAAGGCTGCAAGCTGGTCAGCGGAGTGACCCGCGGGGATGGGACCGAGGGTGAGAATGTCACGGCAAATCTGCGGACTATCCGTGGTATTCCGCATGAACTCCCCGCAGATGCTCCTGATCTTATCGAGATCAGAGGAGAAATTTTTCTCGGGAAATCCGATTTTCTTGCGCTGAATGAAGCACAGGCAGCAGCGGGACAGAAAATTTTCGCGAACCCGCGTAATGCCGCGGCCGGATCTCTGCGCCAGCTTGATCCTTCCGTGACAGCGCGGAGGCCGCTGGCACTGTTCGCCTATGCAATGGGAGTCTGTTCGGACAGGCCCTGCCGCACGCATGCGCAATGGCTTGAAATTCTCCGGAGCTGGAATTTTCAGGTCAATCCTCTGTCAGCAATGCTGGCCGGATCATCCGAAGCGGAGGCATTTCAGGAGGATCTGACGCGGAAGCGGGCTGATCTGGATTATGATATCGATGGTGTTGTCTACAAAATTAATGATCTGACGCTTCAGGAGCGTCTCGGATTTGCCGGGCGGGCCCCGCGCTGGGCAACGGCCTGGAAGTTTCCGGCTGAGGAGGCTGTTACCCGCCTGATAAAAATCGAGATTCAGGTCGGGCGGACAGGAGCCCTTACGCCGGTGGCCCATCTGGAGCCGGTCAATGTCGGTGGCGTTCTGGTGACCCGGGCGACATTGCATAATGAGGACGAAATCGGCCGTAAGGATGTGCGTGAGGGGGATCGCGTCTCGATCCGCCGGGCTGGTGACGTGATTCCACAGATCATCCGTGTGGAGCCGCCTCTGCCGCAGGATCCGCCGCGCTGCCCGGAGTTCGTCTTTCCGCATCACTGCCCGGTCTGTAATGCGCTGGCGGAACGTCCGCCGGGTGAGGCCGTCCGGCGCTGTACCGGCGGACTGACCTGTCCGGCACAGATTGTCGAGCGGCTGATTCATTTCGTGTCCCGTCCTGCCTTCGATATTGACGGGCTGGGAGAAAAATCGATCCGGGAGTTTTATGAGGCGGGTCTGATTGCCTCACCGGGAGATATTTTCCGATTACCGCAGCATGAGCCGGCGATTGCCGGGCGTGAAGGGTGGGGGGCACTTTCAGCCTCAAACCTGATCCGGTCTGTTGAGGCGAAGCGGGCGATTTCATTGCCGCGCTTCATCTACGCGCTTGGCATCAGACGGATCGGCGAGAGTAATGCACGGCTGCTGGCCCGGCATTACGGGTCTTTTATGCATTTTCGTGAGCAGATGGAGAAAGCTGTACTTATTGGTTCCGATGAGCGCCTGAAACTGGGATCCATCACGGGAATAGGCGGTTCGATTGCTGATGAACTGGTCGCTTTCTTTTCGGAGCCGCATAATCGTACGACGCTGGACGATCTGTGCTCTCAGCTGACCATAGCCGACGAAGAGGTGTCTTCCGGCGGAGCGCTTTCAGGGAAGACGATCGTGTTTACCGGCACGCTGACAACCATGACCCGCCCGGAAGCGAAGGCGACAGCGCAGCGTCTGGGGGCGAAGGTTACGGACAGCGTTTCGAAAAAAACGGATTACGTTGTTATCGGAGCAGATGCAGGTTCCAAGGCAAAAAAGGCAGCCGAACTGGGATTGCAGGTTCTTACCGAGGCGGAATGGGCAGGGCTGGCGGGACGGGAAACCGGCGGCTGACGGGGAGATAAATTTATCAGAAAAATGCGGAATGGTTATACGATTTCGGAATATTTCCGTAATCTTCATACCATTGCGCAGGCTGGAAATTTGCCGCATAGTAAGGAACGCCGGGAAGAATAAGTTAACAATAAATAACAGGCTGCGCGATAATTTCTGCCATCCGTTTCCCCGGAGTCAGGAACGGCTGTCAGAGTTCTGCGCTAAAGGGTTACAGGCGACATGACGAAATGGGTGTACAGCTTCGGCGGCAGTCATAATGAGGGGCGCGCCGAAATGCGCAACCTTCTTGGCGGCAAAGGCGCGAATCTTGCCGAAATGGCAGCGATCGGTCTTCCGGTGCCTCCGGGTTTTACCATCACGACGGAAGTCTGTTCCGCGTTTTACGATAATGACCGGAACTATCCTGCGGACCTGAAAGCTCAGGTTGATGAGGCTCTTGCCCGGGTTGAAGCCGCCATGGGTTTGAAGTTCGGTGATCCGTCCGCGCCGCTTCTTGTCTCGGTCCGCTCAGGTGCCCGCGTATCCATGCCGGGCATGATGGATACCGTCCTTAATCTGGGACTGAACGAGAAGACCGTTGAAGGGCTTGTAAAGTCTTCCGGCGATGAGCGCTTTGCGTGGGATTCCTACCGGCGTTTTATTCAGATGTATGCGTCGGTCGTGATGGATGTGGCGCATCATCGGTTTGAGGATATTCTGGAGGACGCCAAGCGTGCTCTCGGCGTGTTTGATGACACAGAAATTACGGCTGACGCCTGGCGCGGTATCGTCAAGAGTTATCTCAATGTTGTGCAGAAGGAGACGGGCAGACCGTTCCCGCATGAGCCGCAGGATCAGCTCTGGGGAGCGATCGGCGCCGTGTTCGGATCGTGGATGAATCCGCGTGCCAACACCTACCGCAAGCTGCATGACATTCCGGCCAGCTGGGGAACTGCAGTGAACGTGCAGTCCATGGTGTTCGGAAATATGGGCAATGACTGCGCCACAGGCGTCTGTTTCACGCGTGATCCATCCACCGGTGAGAATATTTTCTACGGTGAGTATCTCGTTAATGCTCAGGGTGAGGACGTCGTGGCGGGTATCCGTACGCCGCAGCCGATGTCTGCCCTGAAGGCAACGCCGGAACAGAGCCCGATGGAGACGGTGCTGCCGGAGGCGTATCAGGAGCTTTGCCGCGTTCGCGAGCTTCTGGAAAAGCATTATCGTGATATGCAGGATATTGAGTTTACGGTGCAGAGCAACCGGCTCTATATGCTTCAGACCCGCAGCGGAAAGCGTACGGCTGCAGCAGCTCTGAAGATCGCAATCGATATGGCTGCCGAGGGACTGATCACGAAAGAAGAGGCGATCCAGCGTGTGCCGCCGGCATCTCTTGATCAGCTTCTGCATCCCACGCTTGATCCGAAAGCAGAGCGCCGGCAGATTGCCCGCGGTCTTCCGGCTTCTCCCGGTGCGGCAACCGGGATCATCGCGTTCTCTGCCGAGGATGTTGAGGATCTGGCTGCCAAGGGTGAGGATGTCATCCTTGTCCGTATCGAGACCTCTCCGGAAGATGTTCATGGCATGCATGCCGCGCGCGGTGTTCTGACGACGCGTGGCGGTATGACGTCTCACGCTGCCGTTGTGGCGCGCGGTATGGGACGCGTCTGCGTGGCTGGTGCCGGCAGTATCCATGTGGACTACAAGGCTCAGACACTGACGGCGGGAAGGGAAACCCTCAAGGCGGGTGACTGGGTTACACTCGATGGTGGCACCGGCGCTGTCTATTCAGGCAAGGTTCCGACCATCCCGCCGACCCTGTCCGGAGATTTCAGTACGCTGATGGGCTGGGCAGACTCCGTACGTCGCCTGAAAGTACGCACCAATGCGGAGACGCCGGAAGATGCCGAGACGGCACGTCGTTTCGGTGCTGAAGGTATCGGCCTGTGCCGCACGGAGCATATGTTCTTCGGTCCGGACCGGATTGGTCATGTCCGTCAGATGATCATGTCCACGGAGCAGGATGAGCGGGCGAGAGCCATTGACGCGCTGCTGCCCTTCCAGCGTGATGATTTCACGCAGCTGTTCCGTATCATGGCCGGTCTGCCGGTTACGGTCCGTCTGCTCGATCCGCCGCTGCATGAATTCCTGCCTCATGGGGAGCATGAGCTGGAAGAAGTCGCGAAGGCGATGGGCAAAAATGTCGAGACGCTGCGTGCGCGTCGCTCAGCCCTGTCCGAGGCCAATCCGATGCTGGGACATCGCGGCTGCCGTCTGGGTATTTCCTACCCTGAAATCTACAACATGCAGGCGCGGGCCATCATTGAGGCGGCCATTGCCGTTTCAAAGGAAACCGGTAATGCGATCGTACCGGAAATCATGATCCCGCTGGTCGGTGTGAAAACCGAGCTGGAGCGTACCCGGGCAGCTGCGGAAGCGACGGTTCAGGCAGTGTTCAAGGAAAAAGGCGTTACGCTTGAATATCTTATCGGCACGATGATCGAACTGCCGCGTGCAGCGATCACTGCCGGGCAGATTGCAGAGGTTGCGGACTTCTTCTCCTTCGGGACGAACGACCTCACGCAGACCACTCTGGGTCTTTCACGTGACGATGCCGGTTCTTTCCTGCCGCATTATGTTGATACGGGACTGCTGCCGAAGGATCCGTTCGTGTCCATCGACAAGGAAGGCGTCGGCGGTCTGGTCCGTCTTGGTGCGGAAGGTGGTCGTAAGACCAAACCGGGTCTGAAGCTTGGTGTGTGCGGCGAGCATGGCGGTGATCCGGACTCGATCTCTTTCTTCGAAAGTGTCGGGCTGGATTATGTGTCCTGCTCTCCCTTCCGTGTGCCGGTGGCGCGCCTGGCGGCGGCGCAGGCTGTACTGAAACAGCGTCAGAAGCAGCCTGTCTGATGATCAGGAGCATGCGTTTCGCAGGAAGCGCATCCTGCAGCAGGTAGTCTGATTTTTGAGCGCCTCCGGATATCATGTCCGGAGGCGTTTTCGTGTCTGAGATATCCCGGTTCCGGAGCTTTCCGATATGCCTGATAAAAAACTTGTCCTGCATCTGATTTCTGAAGGAACAGGGCAGACGCTGGAAGCGATGTCCCGCGCCTGCGCTCCGCATTTTCCGAATACGGAGCTGGAAAGCCGGCACTGGAATCTGGTGCGCACATCTGCCCAGCTCCAGCGTGCGATTACGGGTATTGAGGAGGAGCCGGGACCGGTTCTGTCTTCTCTGATTGATCGTGATCTGGCGAAAGAACTGCGGGAAGGCTGTGCCAGAGTGGGCGTCAAGATTCACGATGTCATGACGCCCACTCTGGAATTCCTTGAGCGTGCAACCGGTGAGAGTGCTTCAGGTGAGCCGGGAGCGCAGTATGTCATGGGGCGGGAGTATCATCGCCGGATTGACGCCATGCATTACGTTCTGGCGCATGATGACGGGCAGGAAACACGGGGGCTTTCCGGTGCTGACGTTGTTCTTGTCGGTGTCTCCCGGGCGTCCAAGACGCCGACCTGTATCTATCTGGCCAATCGGGGGATAAAGGCGGCCAATGTTCCCCTTGTGCCGGGCGCACCCGTTCCGAAGGAACTGCTGAACAGCCAGGTGCCGGTTATCGGTCTGACAATTTCTCCGGATGCACTTCTTGAAATCCGTAAGACACGTATGGGTACCATGGTTCCTGATAATCAGAGGGGAGGAGCCAGTCTGACGCAGCCGGATTACGTCAATCCCGAGAGGATTCGTGAGGAACTGCTCTGGGCGAGACGACTTTGTGTTCAGAACCGCTGGCCGCTGATTGATGTGACGCGCCGGTCCATTGAGGAGACAAGCGCCGCTATTCTTGATCTTCTGGAGCACAGGAAACACTGATGCAGGTTCTGA
The DNA here is from genome assembly GCF_029759835.1 of Acetobacter sp. AN02. GTDB lineage: Bacteria > Pseudomonadota > Alphaproteobacteria > Acetobacterales > Acetobacteraceae > Acetobacter. The sequence goes on along the minus strand of NZ_JAJJND010000037.1, from coordinate 12,405 downwards.
AATCTCTGTTTCATATGTTTGGAGGGCTCATCCTTTACTGGGTGGCTTTTTTTACATTCGGTGTGAAGGCCGCAATTGCAGCGGCGCTGGTCTTCATTGTTATTGAAGGTTCCTGGCGGCTCGTTACCCGACGGCCATTTCCGCCCCTGTGGCTGGTTGTCAACAGCGTGGCTGTCATATTCGGCGTGGTCGATCTGCGGGCAGCGACGCCTTTTATGATCCGATACGAATCCTCAATTACCAATCTTCTCTTTGCTGCCATTTTCGCGGCCGGTGCTGTAGGTTCTGAGCCGTTGATCATGAAGTTCGCCCGGCAGGGCGGCCGTCTGGACGAGGAAGAGTTACAGTCTCCCGAACTGATCCGCTTTTTCCGTTTTTTCACCCTGGCCTGGGCGACGTTCTACGTCTTCCGTTCGATGGCTTTCCTGTGGATCATGAGCAGCTATCCGCTGACGGAGGGGCTGATTATCCGCAAGATCGTATCTCTTGTGAGCTTTGGTGTGATGATACTGATCAGTCTGCAGGGAGAGCGTGTGTTCAGGATGTGTCAGGCCGCCGGATTTCTGCAAAGTAAGGGCGCCTGAACCAGTCTTTTTTGACAAGGGGGCATCTGCGGCGCATTTTGCCGGGAATTCGCCCCGGAGCCTTACGGATCGGGGCAGTTATCCTGAAATTTCCGGAGTTCCCATGCCTCCCAGCCGCGCTGCCAGCGATACGATTTTCCTCCACAGAAATGATCTCCCTGACGGGCTGGATCTGGGGAACATGGTGGCGATCGATACGGAGACGATGGGCCTTAATCCGCACCGTGACAGGCTGTGTCTGGTACAGCTTTCCTCGGGTGACGGAACGGCGCATCTGGTGCAGATCATTCCCGGATCTCCCGGAGGAAAGCCCGCGGACTGTCCGAATCTGAAGCGACTTCTGATCAGCCCTGACGTGTGCAAGCTGATGCATTTCGCCAGATTTGACGTGGCGATCCTGCAGCACAGCCTTGGTCTTACTCTGAACTCCGTGATCTGCACCAAAATTGCGGCACGACTGGTCCGCACCTTTACGGATCGCCACGGGCTTGCGGCATTGTGCCGGGATCTTCTCGGGGTTGAGCTGAGCAAGCAGCAGCAGACTTCGGACTGGGGAGCGCCGGAGCTCTCACCGGAGCAGCTTGCCTATGCGGCTTCGGATGTTCTTTATCTCCACGCCTTGTGGGAAAAGCTGGAGGCCCTTCTGGTGCGGGAAAACCGCCGTGATCTGGCCCAGGCGTGTTATGACTTCCTCCCGACGCGGGCAAAGCTTGACCTGCTGGGGTATGAAGATCCGGATATTTTCTCGCATCGCAGCAACTGAACTCCGTGTCAGCCCTGTTCCCGGTGGCGGGAAGTCGCGCCGGATGTTAGAACTACCGGCATGATGCTGCTTCCGCTTTCTGATCTGTCATCCGGTCGGGATGTTCCCGCAGGGGATGACGGTGCTCTGGCTGTGGCCGGGCGTGTGATCGCGCAGGAATGTGCCGGTCTGGACGCGCTTGCGGAAGCACTTGGAGCCGATACGGTGCTGCGGCGGGGGTTTGCTGCGGCTGTCGGGATGATCGACGCGCTTCCGGGGCGAGTGGTCGTCAGCGGGATCGGCAAGTCCGGGCATATTGGTCGCAAGATACAGGCCACATTCAGCTCTACCGGAACCCCGGCGCTGTTCGTGCATCCTTCCGAGGCCTCGCATGGTGACCTTGGTATGATGACGCGGGGAGATGCGGTTCTCGCTCTGTCTGCATCGGGAGAATCTGCTGAGCTGGCGGATATCATCACGCATTGCCGGCGTCATGCCCTGCCGCTGATGGCCATGACCTGTCGGCCGGACTCCTCCCTGGGGCGTGCAGCGGATATCGTGCTGCAGATACCGGCCATGCCTGAGGCCTGTCCGATGGGGCTTGCACCGACTACGAGCAGCCTGATGCAGCTTGCGCTTGGTGATGCTCTTGCCGTGGCTCTGATGGAGCGTCGCGGTTTTACGGCAGGGGATTTCGGGACCTTCCACCCCGGCGGGCGTCTTGGAGCAAGGCTCAAAAAGGTAAATGATCTGATGCGGACGGGAGAGGCCGTGCCTCTTCTGCCCGGTGATGCCTCAATGAGGGCCGTGATTGTCGAGATGACGCATAAGGCGCTCGGGTGCGTCGGGATTGTGGACGGGGCGGGTTGTCTGATCGGGATCATCACCGACGGCGATCTTCGCGGACATCTGGATCGGGACATGCAGATGACTGCCGCGCGTGATATCATGAATTCGCGGCCTCTGACGGTGCAGGCCGATATTCTGGGAGCCGAGGCTCTGCGGATGATGAATGACCGGCTGCGTCCCGTCACCTCACTTTTCGTGCTTGATCCGGATGGCAGGCCTGAAGGAGTGGTGCATGTGCATGACCTGCTGAGGGCAGGAGTCGCATGAGCGGAACTGAGGATAAAAAATCCGACTCACCAAAGCGCGCGGATTTTGAGCGGAGTGAGGATCAGGTTCGCCGTCAGCGGGAGGTCCTGAACACTGCGCCGGCGCATCGTGCGAGGGCGGTTCTGTCGCCCAGGAAGATTGCACAACGGCAGCAGTTGCTGCGTCGAGCGAAGTGGATCCTTCCGGCCTGCGCGCTCCTTCTGCTCGGTTCGGTTGCGATCTGGCCGGAGGTCGATCGTATCCTGAATGCGCATCGTACGATCCTGACGGATGCGGTAAGGCTCAAGCTGGAGAGCGGTAATCTGGCCGGAGCGGTGTATCGTAGTGTGGATACGCATGATCGTCCGTATATGGTGACGGCGGAAACGGCCCATCAGGTGACGCAGGATCGGATCGATCTGAGGAAACCGGTTGCCGATATGATGATGCAGGGCGATGTCTGGATGCAGCTTCTTGCGGATAACGGCGTTTATATGCAGCACGAGCAGATCTTGGATCTGACCGGGAACGTGACGCTTTATCGTGATGATGGCGTTATGATGCGTGCACCGGTTGCGGACGTGAGTCTGCAGCAGGGGATTATCGCGTCAGATAACTGGATTCATGCGGAAGGACCGTTTGGTGTTCTGGACGCGAAGGGATACTGGATTGCCCAGCATGAAGGTGTTGCCCAGTTCAGGGGGCCTGGCAGGCTTATTCTTAACGACGATCGCTCACCATCTCCGGCAGCTGCACCTGCTTCGTCCGCCCAGGGGAAGGCGTCCTGAACAATGCTGAGGTTATCCTTGTTTCGTTCTCTGTGTGCCCCGGCATCCGTTCCGGTTCTGTGTGCTCTTCTTCTGCCTTTTGCGGCCTGTGGCGGCGGTCAGGTCATGGCGCAGTCGATTGATCTGTCCCATGGCGGGCAGATCACCGTCACGGCGGCGGGTGGTTTTGACTGGGATCAGAACGCGAAAAAAGTCACGGCATATAACCGGGCGCAGGCGGTCCGTGGCAATGTGACGGTCACGGCAGACCGGCTGATTGCGTATTACCGTAAAAAACCGGGCGATACGTCACAGCCGCAACAGGATCCCGCACCCCCTCCGGGTCAGACCGGGGCACCGGGTGAAGATTCGGGATCGAATGAGATCTATCGCCTGGAAGCTATCGGACATGTTCATATTTTCACGGCAACGGATCAGGCCTGGGGTGACAAGGGTGTTTATGACATCGATAAGGCGGTACTGGTTCTGACGGGTAAGGCGCTGAAGCTGACGACACCGCAGGATGTCCTGACGTCACGTGATTCGATGGAATACTATTCCGATCAGCATGTTTCCATTGCGCGCGGTAATGCGGTCGTGACGACGAATGACGGTCGTCAGATCAAGGCGGATGTTCTGGTCGGCTATAACGCTCCGTCCTCTCCCCCTGCACCCGGCCAGCCTCAGGATACGAAAAAAAGCGGAGGCGATTCACTGTCTTCCGGCTCAGGCAAGCTGGAGAAAGTGAATGCGTTCGGACACGTGTGGGTGCGTACTGCAACCGAGGTCGTGACCGGAGACAGGGGTGTTTACGTGCCGGATACGGGCATTGCCCGGATTGTCGGCAATGTTCACATCACGCGCGGCCCGAACCAGCTTCAGGGTAATGCTGCGATCATCAATATGCATACGGGTCTTGCGACCATGACGGAAGCCCCGGGCGGGCGCGTCAACGGGCTGCTCGTGCCCGGAAGTGGCCAGGATTCATCTGATCAGGCGGCGCCCAGGCCGGGAGGAAAGAAATGACTCAGGCGGACGGCAGTTTCAGACCGACTGATATCCCTGCATTCGGGACATCCTCTGATCACGCACATGGTCTTTTTGCGGACGGAATCGGCAAGACCTATAAAAAGCGCGAAGTCGTAAGGAATGTCTCGATCGAGGTGCATCGCGGGGAGGCCGTCGGGCTTCTGGGACCGAACGGAGCGGGCAAGACCACCAGCTTTTACATGATTGTCGGTCTGGTTCAGCCGGATACAGGGACGATCACCCTGGACGGTGCGGATATCACCAATCTTCCGATGTACCGACGGGCTCGTCTCGGGATCGGCTATCTTCCTCAGGAAGCCAGTATTTTTCGCGGGCTGAATGTCGAGCAGAACATCATGGCGGCACTGGAGGTTGTGGAGCCTGATGCAGACCGGCGCGATGCGATGCTGGACGGGCTTCTGAGTGAATTCGGTATCTCACATCTGAGGCGGTCTCCCTCTCTGGCTCTGTCCGGTGGTGAGCGCCGCCGTCTGGAAATTGCTCGCGCTCTGGCCAGTCAGCCCCATTATGTTCTGCTCGATGAGCCTCTGGCCGGTATCGATCCGATTGCCGTCGGAGAAATTCGTGATCTGGTCTCCCACCTTAAGGATCGCGGAATTGGCGTGCTGATCACGGATCATAACGTGCGTGAGACACTCGAAGTCATTGATCGTGCCTATATCATGCATGGCGGACAGGTTCTGATGCAGGGGCTGCCCGAAGAGATCGTTGCGAACGAGGATGTACGCCGGGTGTATCTGGGAGAGAGTTTTTCTTTGTGAGCGTGTATCGGAAACCCCTTTTGCTCTGTCTGCGTTGTGGCTGAAAATAAAGGGAAAACGGCGTAATAAGCCGCAATAAAGATTGAGTGGTGATATGCGTCGGGCAGAGTTAGACAGATCATGAAAAGGTCTCTGCTGCCTGAGAAAACAAAAAGAGAAGCCCGATGGATGATTTCAGCCCGGACATGATGCCGGAAGCCGAGTGGGGATTTACTGAGGATTCAGCTCCCGGTGATGTGGCTTCCTATTATGACGGAACGGTCCTGCTGTTTTCACAGAAAGATCGGGTACTTCCGGAGAGTGCGCCTGTGCAGCAGCGGACGTTGAAAAATACCATCTCTTTTGCAGGTGTGGGTCTGCATTCCGGCCGCTCCATATCGGTCAGCCTTGAGCCGGCAGAGACGGGTTACGGAATTGTTTTTCAGCGTACGGACATAAACGCTTCTCCACTTCCCGCCCGCTATGACTATGTCAGTGAGACCCGGCTCTGCACGATGCTCGGGCATCCGTCTGAGCCAGGGAATATTGTCGGCACGATCGAACATCTTATGGCGGCGCTCTCCGCTGCGGGCGTGACCAATCTTCGTGTTCTGATCGACGGGCCGGAAATGCCGGTTCTGGACGGATCCGCCGCTGACTTCGTTTTTCTGCTGGATTGCGCCGGTGTGTGTGACCAGGGCAGCGAGCAGGACAGGCTGCATATTCTCAAGACCGTGCGGGTTGAGCACGGCGATGCATGGGTTGAGCTGTCTCCCGGACGATCGGACTGCTTCTCCATTGATCTCGGTATAAATTTTTCTGCGCCCGTGATCGGAAGGCAGTCGGTTTCCTTCGTTCTGAGTGAGCCTACCTTCAGGAACCGGATTGCATGCAGCCGCACGTTCGTGATGCGTCAGGAGATCGAGGCGTTGAGGGCTGTGGGTCTTGCACGGGGCGGTTCTCTGAAAAACGCTCTCGTTGTCGAAAATGATACCGTCCTTAATCCGGATGGTCTGCGCGTACAGGACGAGTTCGTCCGCCATAAGGCTCTGGATGTGATCGGCGATCTTGCTCTGGCCGGAGCACCGATGAGGGGATGCTTCCGGGGATACAAGTCCGGTCACGCCCTTAATAATACTCTGCTGCGCAATCTGTTCGCTGATCCTGATGCATGGTCCTTCGGACGCCGGGCGACCGTTCGAAAGGATGTGCCGGGGTACAGCGTCGCGGCTTGAGCGGACTGTCGTCCGTCCGGGGACTGCCCGCCGCAGGGTTTTTTCCTGAAATGGATGCCGCATTCGAGCAGGCATGTCAGGCGTCGCGGCGGGGGGAGGTTCCCGTAGGGGCGATTGTTCTCAGTCCGGCCGGGGAGATACTGTCTCAGGCTGGCAATCGCGTTGAAGAGCTTTCCGATCCTTCAGCCCATGCTGAGATGCTGGCAATGCGCGAGGCTGCCCGCTCACTTGGACGGCTGCGACTTTCCGGCTGTACTCTTCTTGTAACCCTTGAACCCTGTCCGATGTGCGCTGCTGCGATAAGCCACTTTCGTATTGAGCGCCTGATATTCGGAGCCTGGGATCCCAAGGGCGGCGGTGTGGACCATGGGCCGCGAATTTTTGATTCGCGGGCCTGTCTCCATCGTCCGGAGATCATAGGAGGGGTTCGGGAGAGAGTGTCCTCCGGACTGCTGCGCGGTTTTTTCCGGAATATCCGGAATAGTTTCTGATTACTCGGATGACGTTTCCTCGTGGCCGCGTCGCATATCGGCGCAGGCTTTCTTCAGGCCATCGGCCATCTTTCCGGGGCTGGCTTCGCACATACGGCGCGCATCCGGGCCACACATTTCCAGAGCTGCCTCATAATCGGACTCCAGAACATCCCGCGCGACGGCGAGGTCAGGGTCATTGGTCCGGTCTTCCAGCTTTTCCAGTTTTTCCTGTGTTTCGTGCATCTCCTTCAGAGCATGGATACAGGAATCACTGGTTTCATCCGGGTTGAAGCGAAGGACGGTCATTTCCTTCTGCAACTGACCGCTGGCGGCAACCGAACCTGAAAGCGATACGCTTTCCTCGGCACCTGCCTGCTGGAGGCAGAAGGAACCTGAAACGAGGAAAAGAAAGGCTGGCAGGAGGAAACGGCGCATCACCACAGACAGAAATCCGCATAGTTCTGAGAGATCAGCTTCAGTCTATCGCCCGTGGCGGATCAGGGAAAGCATCTTCATTTCCGGGCGGGCCGGTTCTTTCGCCAGGCATTCTCAAGAGCGGTGACGGGGTCTTCTGCATGTTCGCTTTCTGTCTCCGTGCTTCCAGGCGGTGCCGTTATGGCGCTCCACAGGCCGCTCAGCGCCTCGCGCTCCAGTTTTACGGACCAGTCCGCCGGGATACTGTTCAGCAGGCGTTCGAGTTTCTGCGCAGCTGTGGCGGGTTTGGCGTGATTATGTCCCATGATCTTTCACGATATTCAGTGCAGCGGTATGTCGGTTCTGGTTACGGTGCTCTGTGCTCCACGGTCTCCTGACGAGCTGAAGAGAAAGAGCGCAAGCCCTATGATTGAAATCAGCACCCCGGCCCAGCCGGTCCAGGCGTAGCCCAGTCCGGCAGCGAGAACCGCACCGCCGACCCAGGCGCCGACCGCATTGGCCATATTGAAAGCTGCGTGATTCATGGCGGCTGCCATCGTCTGTGCGTCTCCGGCAACCGACATCAGCCGGACCTGCATGGCAGGGCCCGTGGCAATCGTTCCGCCAAGCAGGAAGATGGCAACAGTTACCGGTACCGCTGAGGGCAGGGTGACGGCATACAGTGCCAGCACCGAGATGTTCCAGATGAACGAGCCGACTGTTGCTTTCCAGACATTCTTATCGATTGCCCAGGCCCCAGCATATGTGCCTATCACCATACCGATCCCCCAGAGCGACTGGTAATACGGCACGCTCCATGAGGGCAGATGCGTGACGGATGTCAGGCCTCCTGCGAAGTAGGTGTAGACAGAGAACATGCCACCGCACCCGAACACCACGGTGCCCAGTACGAACCACACGTCGGCACGGCCGAAAGCGCTGAGTTCCCGCTTCAGCAGAGATGCGCCGCGGCGCGGGCTGTCAGCGGGAAGGTGTCGCGCCATAAGAAAGATGGCGAAGAGGCTGATGGCCCCGACAAAGTAATACGCCCATCGCCATGTCCCGTATTCCCCGATCAGGCTGGCCAGAGGGGCGCCGATCACATTGGCGATCGTCAGTCCGGAAAAAACATGACCGACGGCCCGGCCTTTCTGCCCTTCCGGAGCCATCCCTGCGGCAATCAGGGCACCGGTTCCGAACATGGAGGCATGGGTCAGTCCGGTAAGAAAACGCATGATCTCAAGCGTGATCAGTCCGGGACTGAGTGCGCCGAGAATGTTCATTACGGCAAACCAGCCGGTCAGCATCAGCATGAGATTGCGCCGCGACATGGTAGCGGTTGCAAGTGTGACGACAGGAGCCCCGATGACCACACCGATGGCATAGGCGCTGACGACGTTGCCTGCCATGGGGATGGAGACATCCAGTGAATGCGCGACAGCCGGGAGAAGCCCCATAATAGAGAATTCACCGGTTCCGATAGCGAAGGTCATCACCGCCAGAGACAGAATCGTTAGACCGGCGGAAGTCTGATGGCCGGGTGCTTTCGCCGGTGAAGGCATTGGGTTACTCCTGTCGGAACGGGCCGGCTGAAAATACAGAGTCGTAACATCATCGCAAGCAGAGTCGCTGCCCGGCCGGAAGCGGGCCGGCATCCGATTTATTTTGAAAGAAATTTCTCGATGTCTCTGGAAAATTCCGAGAAGGACAATAATGGCATAGCGGATGCCTCGCAGGAAGCAGAAAACCGTATCCCCGATCCTGTTCCGGTGGAGCAGGGCATCAGTCAGATATCGTCGCTTTTGCGGAATGTTTTTCTGATTGCGGCAGCCGTCATCGCAATCTGGCTGATCGGTGACGTTCTGATCGTGGTGTTTGCCTCCGTGCTGTGTGCCGTTGTCCTCAATGGCCTTGCGGATATTCTCGTTCGTCGTGTGCGCCTGCCTTACGGGCTGTCTCTCGCACTTGTCTGCCTCGTGCTTGTTCTGGCTGTCGGCGGGATCATGTGGACCGGCGGATCGGATATTTCCGCGCAGCTGAGTTCACTTCAGGATGCCCTGATCAAGCAGGCCAATGCACTCAGGCAGAGCATTTCCGGATCTCCTCAGGGCCGGATGATTCTGCAGTACGTTCCCATGCCTTCAAGCAGCAGTCTTGAGTCCATCGGCTCGCGTATTGCGGGATCAATGACGGGACTGCTTGGCTCTGCCTTCGGTGCGATGGGAACTGTGTTCGTCGTTCTTGTGGCGGGTCTTTATTTTGCGACGTCTCCGAAACTTTATGCCAATGGCCTTCTGCGGCTTGTGCCTGTCGGCTGGCGGGTGCAGGGCCACAAGGTGCTGGTGACGTCCGGCGTCACGCTGCGGGCCTGGCTGGGCGGACAGGCGCTGGACATGCTCGTTGTTGGTCTTGCGACCGGTCTGGGGCTCTCGCTGATCGGTGTGCCGCTGGCGCTTGCACTGGGCGTGATGGCCGCGCTGTGTAATTTCATTCCGTATATCGGCGCGATCATGGGAGCCGTTCCGGCCATTCTGATTGCCCTGTCTCTAGGATTTCAGAAAACCCTGATGGTGGTGGCTCTCTATGCCGTCGTGCAGTTCCTTGAGGGCAATGTCCTGGCACCGCTGATTCAGCGAAAGGCCGTCAGCATGCCGCCTGCGATTGCGATCCTGTCCCAGACTCTTTTTGGCGCGATCTTCGGTTTTCCAGGGCTGATCCTGGCTTCTCCCCTGACGGCCGTACTTCTGGCGGTAGGTGATCTGCTTACGCCGTCACTGGACAGCGAGGAACGTATCGGTGAGGAAGGAGAGAGTGCCTGATGAAAGGCGGCTCTGCATACAGGGCAGAGCCATGATCAATGAACTGAGAAGCGGGAGGTGATATGAGCAGGTCTGTTTGGCGGGATGCAGGATTCCGGGGGGCGCTTGCCTGTCTGGCCTTGGGCGCATCGCTGGAATTCCCGCGTGGCGCGAGGGCGGATGAAGGCATGTGGACGATGGATAATCTTCCGCTGAGCCAGATGAAAAGCCGATATGGTTTCTCCCCGTCTCCGGAATGGATCGAGAAGGTTACGAAAGCCTCTGCCCGTCTGGCTCTGGGATGTTCCGCATCGTTTGTATCTCAGGACGGGCTGGTGATGACCAATCATCACTGCGCCAATGAATGTCTCCAGCAGCTGTCTGATGCGAAGGCAAACTATTTCCAGGATGGTTTCACCTCACGCTCTCAGCCCGAAGAGCCGAAATGTCCTGCGATGGAACTCGACCGCCTCGACTCCATAACGGACGTGACGGAGCGGATGGGTGATGCGCTGAAAGGAAAAGAGGGCCGGGACTACACCAGCGCGAAACAGGTGGCTGAAAGCGCTCTGGAGAAGGAGTGCGCCGGATCCGATACGAAAAAATGGCGTTGTGATATCGTGACACTTTATCACGGTGGCCGCTCCGCACTGTATCGGTATCGCAGATATCAGGATGTCCGGATGGTGATGGCACCGGACCAGAATGCAGCTTTTTTTGGTGGCGATCCCGATAATTTCAATTTCCCGCGTTATGATCTCGATATGGCGTTCCTGCGTGTCTATGAAGACGAGAAGCCGGCAAAGACGCCTGAATTTTTTGCATTCGACCCCAACGGTCCGAAAGAAGGGCAACTGGTTTTCACTTCAGGAAATCCGGGCTCGACCCAGCGAGAGGAAACCCTGGGGGAAATCGGATTTGCAAGGGACATCACTATACCTTTCGTGACCGGGATGCTGTCCACGATGGATGGTGCCCTGTGGGAATTCGGCCGCAGCGATGCGCAGCATCGTGTCATGGCTCAGGAGGAAATCTTCGGGATCGAGAACGGACTGAAGGTCTATCGCGGCCGGATCCCGGTTCTTGCAGATCCGAAGCTTGTGGTTGAGAAGGCACGCGAGCAGGCAGACACGAAAAGCTGGATCGAGCAGAATCCGCAGCGGCAGAAGCTGTATGGAGATCCCTGGAAGAAGGCGGATCAGGCTCTTGCCGTCCAGAAAGAGATTTTTGTTCCTTATATGATGCTGGAGCGCGGATCAGGCTTTCAGGGGCAGCTTTTCTCCTATGCAAGCGTGATCGTACGTGGTGTTTCCCAGCGCGAGAAGCCGGATGGCGAGCGTCTGGTGGCCTACCATGATGCAAAACTGCCGGTCATTCAGGACAGGCTGAGTGCAACCATCCCGGTTTACCCGGAGCTTGAGGAACTGAAACTGGGCCTGTCTCTGACGAAGCTTCGCCAGATGCTGGGTGCGGATGATCCGCTGGTAAAGAAAATCCTCGGAACACAGTCACCTGAAGAGCTTGCGGCCTCTCTGGTCTCAGGGTCACAGCTTGCGGATCCGGAGGTGCGGCTTGCACTCTGGAAGGGCGGGCGTAAGGCGGTTGAGCAATCAACTGATCCGCTGATCGTTCTGGCCCGTCTGGTTGAGCCAGAGGCGCTGAAGCTGCGTCACAGAATGGATGATGAGGTGGAAGCTCCGCTCCGGCAGGCACATGAGACGCTTGCACGAATTCGCTTTGCGCGTGAGGGAACGGCCAGCTATCCCGATGCAACCTTTACGCAGCGTATTTCTTTCGGGCAGGTCAAGGGCTGGACCGAGAATGGGAAAGCTGTCGCGCCATTCACATATTTTTCCGGACTTTATGATCGTGCGACAGGTGCGGATCCGTTCCGTCTCACGTCTGCGTGGATAAATGCGAGGAAGGAACTGAACCTGAAAACTCCCTTTGATTTCGTGACGACCAACGACATCATCGGAGGAAACTCAGGCTCCCCCGTGATTGATGAGAAAGGTCATGCCGTCGGGCTGATTTTTGATGGAAACATTCATTCCCTTGGTGGTGACTTCTACTATGATGGCAGCATGAATCGCGCTGTTGCCGTTGATGCGGCAGCCATCATCGAGGCCTTGCGTGTCGTGTATAAAAACCGTGGACTGGCTGATGAACTGGTAAACGGGCATCTGTAAAATATCGCCTTCCAGTATCGAGATATTGGTAGATCACCTGAATAGCTGATGGTCGACTTGCGAATTTGTTCTGAAAACGTGATGAACGGCTTCCCTCCGTCAGGAGGGAAGCCGTTTTGTTTTATGGGTCAGAGGAGGAAATATTTTCTGACGTCATAAGCGAGATCAGACAGAACAGATGAGGAGGAGGTGTGATGCCACAGGCATTCCTGATGCTGTTTGTTTTTCAGCCTCTTGGTGAGGTAATCTCCCCATTTTTAATGGGGCGTTGAATGAGAATTCAGGCAGCTGTTTTTAGTTTCTGGGCGGGTGTGAACC